>JBPCRR010000030.1:0-4531 GCA_050996645.1 Acidimicrobiales bacterium
GCGCCGCACCGGGCGATGCCTTCGCCGACAGTGCCCAGCCGGCTCGGGCGCTCGGGGTGTCCCCGTCCGGCGTCATGGTCCTCGCAGGCGGGATGCATAAAGGCGAGAACCTTGCCGGTGGCCATGCGTGAAGGGTAAGGGGTGGAGAGCAAATGGTGAGCAGTGATCGGCGGCGAACAGGTGGCGGTCGCGTGCGCCGGCGGTGGGGACCGGATCGCGCCGCCGCACCGCACTACCCTTTGGCTGTTACTGCGCGGCCACGCACGAGCCGGAGGCGAGCCAACCGATGAGCACCAGGGCGGTCACGAGTGCTCCTTCCGCCGGCGTGTTGCGTTGGGGTGGCCAGCGCGCCAGGACCGGGTGGTGGCGCGGGGATCCCGCTGTCGCGTACCTCGCACCCGCACCGGGGCCGCCTCCGTCTCCGGAGTTCGTCGCCCGGTGCCTGGTCGCCCTGGAGGGGCGCGGCTTTTCCAAGGTGGTGACCCCGGCCCTGTCGCCCTTGGAGCAGACCGGTTTCGTCGCGGCGGGCTTTGAGGAGCACGAGCGCCTCCACCTCCTCGGCATCCGGGTCGATCAGGGCTTGGACCCGCTGCCGTCGGGTGCCCCTCTGCGGCGCGCGCGAAGGCGCCGAAGGGGGGCTGTCCTCGACATCGACGGCCGGGCGTTCTCACCGTTTTGGCAGTTCGACCCGTCGGGGCTGGCCGAGGCCTTGCACGCGACTCCGAGCACGTGGTTCCGCGTGGCCCTCGACGGGCCGGTAGTGATCGGCTACGCCATCTGCGGGCGGGCGGGCGCCCAAGGCTACGTGCAGCGCCTGGCCGTGGACCCAGATCACCACGGCCAGGGCACCGGCCGCCGCCTCTTGATGGACGGCTTGCACTGGATGCGACGCCGGGGCGTGACGCAAGCGGTGGTCAACACCCAGGTCGGCAACCACACCGCACTCGCCCTGTACCGCAGGGTGGGATTCCGTGACGAGCCGTCGGGGTTGGCCGTGCTCTACAAGGACCTCGCTTGAGGGCTGTGGTCCCGGCCGGAAACGCCGTTCGGCGAGTGGCCGCAGCGGCGCTGGCCGTGCTGGCCGTGCTGGCGGTACTGGCCCTGGCCGTCGTGGCCGGGGCGGGACCGTGGACGACGACAATCGCGGCGCCCGCTGGCGCCTCTTCGGCGCCCAGGGCCGCGACGCCGGGGGATGCGGCGGTCATGGCCCTGGTGGGCCAGAGCCCTTCGGTCGCGGCCGGGTCCTCCTTCGAACTCGCCGTGAGGGTCGCTCCGTCAGCGGGTGCCGCCACGTTGCAGGTCTTTGGATGGCAGCGCCTCACCACCCGGACGTTCTTCAACGACGCCCTCGCGGGGCGCATGCGCGGCAACCCGGTCTATTCCACCGAGGCGCTCCCAGTGGCCGGGTTGCCTGCGGACGCCAACGGGGCGCTCCACGTGGCGATCCCGATCGACTCGAACCCCTCGGCGGCGGGAATCCCCGAGTTCACGGCGCGAGCCGACAGCGGCGGCGTCTACCCCCTGCAGGTGCGGGCTTACGACGCGGCAGGAGCGGCCCTCGGCGCGCCTCTCACCACGTTTCTGGTCCTGGCCGCTCAGGGTTCGAGCCTGCCGAGGCTCTCGGTTGCGTTGGTGGTCGCCGTCCACGAGCCGGTCCCCCTGGGGCCCGATCACCAACCGACGACGCTGCCCGCGTCCGGGTCCCAGGCGATGGCCGGGCTCTCGTCGGCCCTGGGCCGCCGAGGAGGAGTGCCGCTCACCCTCGACGCGACGCCACAGACCCTGGACTCGCTGGCTTCAGGCCCCTCCTCCGACCGGGCCACCGTGGCCGCCCTCTCCCAAGTCGTGGCCGCGGGTGACGTCCAGGTGCCGTCGAGCACGTATGTCCCGCTGGCACTCGGTGCCATGCAGGGCGCAGGGCTCGACCGCGACGTAGCCGCCCAGTTCGCAGCGGGCGGCTCCGCCCTGGCTGCCGACCTGCACCACCCCGGGGATTCGAGCGCGTGGGTTTCGAGCTCGCAGCCTGACGCCGCCGCGTTCGGCGTCCTCGCCGCGCGGGGCGTGAGTGGCCTCGTGGTCCCCGACCGTTACCTCAGCGCTCCTCCACCTGCATACCGCCAGAGCACCTTCGCCCGCCCGACGGAGCTCTCCGGCCACGGAGGAGTCCCGTTGGCCGCCGCGGGCGGGCGGCCGGTTCGGGTCATCGGCGCTGACGACGGCCTCGATCAGCACTTCGTCAACGGCGGCGATCAGGTGCTGGCAGCCAACCACTTCCTGGCGGAGCTGTCGATGATCCAGCTCGAGACGCCTGGCGCCACGCGTGGTGTGGCGGTCCTCGTCCCCCCGCAGTGGCGCCCCGACGCAGCGTTCCTGACGACCGTGCTCGCGGGGATGGCCCAGGTGCCGCTGCTGTCGCCCGTCACCCTCAGCGGGTTGTTCGACACGGTCCCCCTGGCTCAGTCGGGGCGGCTCCCGGCGGTGCGGTCCTTGGCCGACGCCCACCCCCAGGGGCCAGACCAGGCGACCCTGGAGGCGTGGCGCACGGCCCGCCAGCAGCTCAGCGGGCTCCAGGGGATCGTCCCGGGTGGCGGTCCGCTGGTGGCGCGGCTGTCACGCCAGCTTCTCATTTCGGAGTCGGCCGATCTGAGCGCAGCGGCGCGGCGCGGCGTGCTGAGCACCATCACCGGTCCCATCCGAGACATCGAGCAGCGCATCACCCTTCCCGGAGCGGTGTCGATCACCTTGACGGCGAGGAAGGGCAACGTGCCTCTGACCGTGCTGTCCGATCCCGGCCTCGACGCGCAGGTGCGGCTCCGGCTCACCAGCCAGAAGTTGACTTTCAGGCCCATCGCGGGGCCGTGGGGCAACTGCGCCACCGCGGGGTCGACCTCGCTGGTCTGCCACCTGAACCTGATCGGGCGCAGCACCACGATCCAGGTTCCGGTGGAGACCCGGACCTCGGGGGTATTCGCGTTGGTCGCGGTGGTCCTCTCCCCCGACGGCTCGCTGACCCTGGCGACAAATCGGGACACGGTTCGCAGCACAGCGTTCAGCGGGGTGGGCGTGATCCTGATCGTCGCGGCAGGGCTCTCCCTGGCTGTTTGGTGGTTCCGCAACGCCCGCCACGGCCGCCGGGCTCGCCAGCTCGTCGCCCCCCCGGAGCTTGATGAGGATGGGATGCCTCTGCTCGTGCCGTCGCGACCCTCACTCGGCGCGCCTGTGGGAGAGAAGGCTCCCGAGATGTCACCATTTGACCGGCGCGGCGGTCCCAACTAGCACGAACAAGGCCGGAGGCTAACGTTCGCGCCGATATCTACAAGGGGGGGACCATGCCCGCGATCCGCGTAGTCACCGACAGCGCCTGCGACCTGCCCGACGAGCTGCTCGCTGAGCTCGGCATCGGGCTGGTGCCGCTGCGGATCCGCTTCGGCGAGATCGAGCTTGTCGATCGACAGGAGTTGTCGACCAAGGATTTCTGGGCCCGGTGCGCGACTGCGAGTGCCTTGCCCGAGACCTCGGCGCCGTCGCCGGGCGCCTTCAACGAGATGTTCGAGCGGATGCGCGCCGAGGGAGCGCAAGGCGTCGTCTGCGTCAACCTCTCCTCCAAGCTCTCCGCCACCATCGAAGCCGCACGCCAGGCGGCTCGGGCGCTGGAGGGGACGCTGGCGGTGCGGGTGGTCGACTCATTGAGCGTCACCATGGGCGAGGGGCTGGTGGTGATGGAGGCGGCGCAGCAGGCGGCGGCGGGGCGCGGCTTGGACGAGGTGGCGGCCGCGGCGGAGGCCACCGTCGACCGCATCAAAGTCTTCGGTGCAATCGACACCCTGGAGAACCTCAAGCGGGGCGGGCGGATAGGAAACGCCCAGGCGCTGCTCGGCTCGTTGCTGGCGATCAAGCCGGTCATCGAGGTCCGAGGGGGAATCGTCGAGCAGGAGTCCAAACAGCGCACCCGGGGCCGCTCACTCCAATACCTCGCCGACAAGGTCAGGGCAGCCGGTCCCATCGCCCGCCTGGCCGTGTTCGGAGCAGACGCGCCTGACCTGGGGGAGTTCCTCGACCTGCTCGACGGGGTGCACCCGACCGAGCGCATGCTCCTCGGCGACGTTGGCCCGGTGATCGGTACCCACGCCGGGCGCGGTGCGGTGGGCGTGGCCTGGTTGCCGGCCTGAGCCGAGCACCCGCGCGCCTCCCGCTGGCGCCGTCGGCTGGTCCGCCGATGCACTCGCCACGCCCCCTCGCTGACGGGGATGGCCGCCGCCTCGCGGGATAACCTGTCGCCCCGTGCCCGGACCCGAGGTTCCCGCGCCGATCGCGGCCGAGCGCGTTCTCGGCGGTCGGTATCGCCTGGTCCGGCCGCTCGCAAGAGGCGGCATGGCGGAGGTGTGGGAGGGCGTCGACGCGGTACTCAACCGCCGGGTGGCGCTCAAGCTCCTCCAGCCGCACCTTGCCGCCGACGAGGTGTTCGCCGAGCGCTTTCGGCGCGAAGCGGTCACTGCGGCCCGCCTGACCCACCCCGGGATCGTCGCCACGT
>JBPCRR010000048.1:0-2572 GCA_050996645.1 Acidimicrobiales bacterium
GGTGGTCGACAGTGCCGATGCGCTCGTGTGGTCATGGACCCCTCACGGTCATGACGCCCTGTGGATGCTCGCCAGCACGGCCTACGAGGCTCTGCTCGGCATCGGACCGGGAGGGCCTGGTGTGGCGCTCACGGCCGTCAGGCAGCGCCGTGCCCGACGGTTCCTGGCCGAGCGCGGCCTGGACCTCGGAGTGTGGGCGCCGGGACATCTACGGGTTGCCCTCGACGCCGCCGTCAGCACCGAGGCGAGAGACCGGCACGCGGTTGCGGTCGAGGCTCGGGCCGTCGCGGTGGCCGCCCGGCGGGAGTCGGTGGCCCGCGCGCAGGCCGCTCGGGGACGGGTCGGGGCGATCCTGGAGGCGGTCGGGTCGCCCCCACGCTCCGATGCACCCGCCGAATGCCTCGCCTGGATGACGCTGGTCCGGGACGCCCGACCTCACGGTGATGACGACGACCGTGCCGCGCTGGCCCGTCGGCTGAAGTCTCGGGGCTGGGCTGGGGCGAGGGAGGCGGCGCTCGACCTGCTTCCTGATGCCGAGCCTGAGGAGGTCGACCTGGCTCGGCGCCAGGCGCGGCTCGTCGTCATCAAGCAGGCCCTCCAGTCCCGGCCGAGTGGTGCGCCCGGCTGGTTGACGGGCGCTCAGGAGCGGATGAGGGTCGCCGGGGTCGGTGGGCATGGTGACCAGGTGCTCCTGGCCCGATACCTGGCGGGGGCGCTACGGCTCTCCCAAGACGAGGCGAAGGCGTGGGCGGTCCGGATCGTCGGTGATGACGACCAGGCCGTGGCCCAGGCGAGCTAACCCCGGAGCGGTCGGTCGTACGGCGTGATCGGCCCGTGCTCGCCCTCATGCTGCGCCACTTGCTGAGCCAGCCACGCCTTGTACCAGGCGTTGAAGGAGATGATCCCGGTGTCTTCGGACAACTGCGCCCGATAGATGCCCTTGATCTTGGCCAGTAAGTCGGGTTCGATGCTCCAGGCGACCAGCTTCGGCTGCCGGGCGTACTCGGCTTGTGGACTCTCGCTCAGCTTGCGCTCGGGCTTCTTGACGGCCGGGGTTCTCCTCGCGGCCCGCTTGGCTGGCGCGGCAGGTACGTCTCGTCCGTCGACCGGTGCGGGCCGGGCCTGCGTCTCAGCGATGTCGGCTACGACCTCTTGGGCCGGAGTCGTCTTGGTGGGAGCAGGACGGAAGGTGGAGCGCGGCATGACCCTAGACTATCGATCAAGACTAGATGTAGCTTTACTAGCCTTTAGTGCCGGCATGATCTCCCTGGCGAGACCGTCGTAGAGCCGACGCACCATCGGACCGTGACCGAACGACACCTCGGTCTCATCAGGCAGCAGCCCGTAGGCGGAGCGGATGGACACCCATGACGGGACCGTGGCGAGGACCTTCGCCCCGTACTCAGCGCCGATGTCGGCCCGACGTTGGACGTGCTCGGGCGACCGGTCGGCCCTGTTGACCAGGATGCGCCAGGCGACCTCCCGGCCAGCCGCGTCCAAGGCATCAAGGGTGGCCACCGTCTTCACCAGGCCGCTGACCGAATCGACCTCGGGCGTGGTCACCAGGAGAGCCAGGGAGGCCCCGCCGAGAGCGCAGGTCGTCGTCGCGCCGAGCCGAGGCTCCGTGTCGACCAGCACGACCTCGTACGGGCCGCTCACAGCCTCCAGGGCGGCGTCGAAGGCTCCTTGGCGGCAGGAGTCCCCAAGGGACAGCAGGGCGTCGTTGCCGACGATGAGGTCGACGTTCGGGTCTGGCGTGGGCTCGACCGGGTTGGTCCGGTCGTCATCGAGCAGCGCGGCAAAGGTTGGGGCGCCATCGATGTCGAGGTCGCCAGAGGCGAGGGCGGCCGACGTGTTGCCCTGGCCGTCAAGGTCGATGACCAGAACCCGCTTCCCGCCACGGGCGTAGGCGCGGGCGAGGTTGACGAGGGTGGTGGACTTCCCCACCCCGCCCTTGCGGTTGGCGATGCACAGGACGTTGGCCATGGAGTGATTATAGTCTAGATAAGTATCATCAAGTCTAGATACACCTAGAAAGGCTCGGGTAGATCGTCGTCGTCCGTGAGCAGCTCGGGGTGCGCAGCCATGAAGGACGACCAGCTCCCGCCCGGTCGCCGTGACGGGCCGGTCCGCTCATGCTCGGTGCGCTCGGCCAGGATCATCAGGGTCAGCGCCGGGCAGCGGTGAGTGTTGACGGTCGGGGTCGGTGCCAGTAGGCACCACGGGCATGGCAGGCCGGGGTCCGGTGGCTGAGGCATGGTGTCCAGCATGGTCCCCGGGTCGGGGGAGCTGGCCGTTGCCGGGCGCTCGGAGCGGGCAGATCAGCAGCGAGAACCACAGAGCTACGATGTCATCTCGATGCTCTTAGATGTCTGCTGTTGGTTCTCTATTAGTATCATCTGTCGACTGCTGTCGACTGTTGTCGACTAGTTGTCGATTGAAAAACATGCTCTGACCTGGACTTATACAGCTTGTCGACTCTGTCGACGAAAAACACATACCTCGCGCATTGCAAACTCTGATCTGCCTCTCCACGATCGTCTCCATAAAGGGGGGCGTGTCTGTTTTTCGT
>JBPCRR010000077.1:0-2839 GCA_050996645.1 Acidimicrobiales bacterium
TGGCAGCGCTGGCCCGAGCGCTACCGCCGGCCCGGCCAGCCGGCGGTCCGGGAGTTCGCGGCGAGTGCCGCGGGGCGCCGGCGGGTGGAGTTCCACGCTTGGCTCCAGTGGCACCTCGACCGACAGCTCGCCCACGCCTCGGCGCCACTCGACCTGATCCAGGATCTGGCGATCGGCGTCGAGCCAGGTGGCGCGGACGCCTGGCTGTGGCAGGACACCTTCGCTCCGGATGTGCGCGTCGGCGCGCCGCCTGACGAGTTCAACGCCCTCGGCCAAGACTGGGGGTTGCCTCCTTGGGACCCATGGAAGCTTCGCCGCGCCGGTTATGCCCCCTTCATCGAGACGGTCAGGGGCGCCCTTCGCCATGCCGGTGGCCTGCGCTTCGACCACATCATGGGCCTGTTCCGGCTGTGGTGGATTCCGCCCGGCGCCGGCCCGGCCGAAGGCGCTTACGTGCGCTACCCCTACTGGGACCTGCTCAACATCTTGGCGCTGGAAGCCACCCGGGCCAACGCCTTTGTCGTCGGAGAGGACCTGGGCACCGTCGAGGACGCCGTACGGTGCGAGATGGCCGAGCGGCGCATCTTCTCCTACAGGCTGCTGTGGTTCGAGCGCGAGCGTCCCGAGCGCTGGCCCGCGGCGGCCATGGCGGCGGTCACCACCCACGACCTGCCCACCGTGGCGGGCGTCTGGACCGGAGCGGATCTCGAGGCGCAACGCCACCTCGGCCTCGCGCCGCGCCAGGAGTCCGCCACGGCCCTCCGTGACCGACTCGAGCAGTGGACTGGATCGTCGCTGACCTCGCCGGTCGAGGAGGTGATCGAGCGCACCTACGGGGTTCTCTCCGGTGCCCGCTGCGAGCTGCGGACCGCCACGCTCGACGATGCGGTGGCGGTGACCGAACGGCCCAACATGCCCGGCACGGTGAAGGGATGGCCCAACTGGAGCATCGGGCTTCCGGTCTCCCTCGAAGACCTTGAGCGGTCCCCACTCGCCCTCCACATTGCGGCAAGGCTCGAGCGCGGGCGATCGGGGGCCTGAGCGGCGTGGACCTGCCCGTGATGCCTCCCGTGAAGCCGATGCTGGCCAAGCTCAGCCGCGACCTGCCCCTCGGCGAGCTCATCTATGAGCCGAAGTGGGACGGGTTCCGCTGCATCGTGTTTCGCGACGGCGACGAGATCGAGCTGACCAGTCGCAACGAGCGTCCGCTCACGCGCTACTTCCCCGATGTCGTGCAAGCCGTTTCGGCCCATCTGCCACCGCGCGGCGTCGTGGACGGCGAGATCGTTATAGCCGGCGCGGACGGCCTCGACTTCGACGCGCTTTCAGCCCGGATCCACCCCGCCGCATCGAGGATCGACATGCTCGCCTCGACGACCCCGGCCTCCTTCGTCGCCTTCGACGTGCTGGCGCGCGACTCTGAGGACCTGCGCTCCCTGCCGTTCTCGCAACGCCGGCGGGCCCTTGCCGACATGCTCTCCGGGGCCGAGCCCCCGGTGTATCTGACCCCAGCCACGACCGACGCGGGCACCGCCCGCGAGTGGTTCGACCGCTTCGAGGGCGCCGGGCTCGACGGGGTGGTCGCCAAGCCCGCCGGGCTCGGCTACCTGGAGGACCAGCGAGCGAACTTCAAGGTCAAGCACGAGCGAACCGCTGACTTCGTGGTCGCGGGCTTTCGCTGGTACCGGACGGATCGCAGCGCCGTCGGCTCCCTGATGCTGGGGCTCTACGAGGGCGAGAGGTTGGCCCACGTCGGGGTGATCGGGTCGTTCACCGCCTCGACCCGCAGGGACCTGGTGTCCGAGCTGGCTCCCTACCGCGACCCGCCAGAGCATCCCTGGGCGGAGTGGGCGTCCCACGCGGGGTCGGGCACCGCCGACGGGCGACGCCTGCCCGGCGCGGTCAGCCGTTGGAACGCCGGCAAGGACCTCGGCTTTGAAGCGCTGGAGCCCACGCTGGTCGTGGAGGCGGCCTACGAGCACCTCCAGGGGCAGCGCCTGCGACACACCGCAAGGTTCCGCCGCTGGCGCCCCGACAGGGACCCCCGCAGCTGCACCTACGAGCAGCTAGAGGTGGCTGTGCCGGCGCTGCTTTCGGAGGTCTTCAGCGCCGGCTGAAGCTTGGCTCCTCGAACTACCCCGGACGGGCTCAGGAGGCGGAGGAGATGATCTTCATCAGCGCGCCGAGCTCCTCGCCGGGGTTGGCCGGCACGGTGTAGCCCTCCTCGCTGCGGATCTGGTCGAAGTGATCCCGAACGTCTTCGAGCGACAGCGTTGGGCTGTAGAAGCCCTGCGTCATTCCGATGAAGAACCGGGCCACCCGCCCACCACCCACGGTGTAGACCTCCCCCGACACCGGCACGTCCTCGTGGGCGAGGAACGCAACGACCGGCGACACCAGCTCGGGGTCGAGCTTCTCGGCGGCCGCGCCCATGAGGTCCTCGGTCATCCTCGTACGAGCCACAGGGGCGATCGCGTTGACCTTGATGTTGTGCTTGGCACCCTCGGCGGCGAGCACCCGGGTCAGGCCGACCAGGCCCATCTTCGCCGCCCCGTAGTTGGACTGGCCGAAGTTGCCCAAGACCCCCGAGCCCGACGAGGTGTTGATCACCCGCCCGTAGCCCTGCTCGCGCATCTTGATCCACGCCGGCCGCGTCACGTAGAAGGCGCCCTTCCGGTGGACGTCGATGACCGGCTCGAGCAGCTCCGGCGCCATGTTGTGGAAGGTCTTGTCGCGAAGGATGCCGGCGTTGTTGATCACGATGTCGACCCGGTCGTAGGCGTCGAGGGCGGTCTGTACGATCGCCTCGCCGCCCTCGGGGGAGGACACGGTGTTGGCG
>JBPCRR010000131.1:0-3210 GCA_050996645.1 Acidimicrobiales bacterium
GTATAGCTCCAGGTCACGGTGGCCACCGCAGCCGAGCCGGCGGCGAGCAGCAAGAATCCCCAGTGCAAGCCGAGCGCCGCTGCGAGCGCCGACGGAACCAGGTCGAGCAGCTGGCCGGCGGCGTAGCCGACGAGCGCCACCAGCACGGTGAGCCCGAGCATGGGCCAGAACCGGCTCGCGACCAGGCGCCATGAGCGGGCCATCGACGCGAAGGCGCCGGTTTGCTCTATTGCGGCGACCGGCAGGGTGAGCCGGGACATTGTCCAAACCACGACCCCAGGCAGCACGCAGAACAAAGAGGCGACCGCGGCGGCGACCACGACCAACGCCTCCGCGACCACACAAGTCGCCAAGCGCCCGAGCCCGCCGCGGATCGCCGCTCCCCGCTCGAGCCTCCCTCCGAGCATGTCCGCCGCGACGACCCGGCACACCGAGCCGGCAACCAGCGCCGGGGCGAGGAACGCCACCAGGTACGGGACCGCGAGCCACCCTCCTCCCCCGCCGCTGGTGGTGCCGGAGGTCCCGATGGAGAGAAACGACGAACCTCCGACGACGTTGCGGGTGGCGAGCGCCGAGGCCACCGCGGCGGGCACCGAGTACACCAGCACCGCTGGCGCGAGGGTGCGGTAGTTGGCCCGCAGCAACAGGAATGCGCGGTCCAGGATCTCGCCGAGCTCCAGCGGTCTCATCCAGTGGCTGGCAGCCAAGGAGCCCTGGGGGTCCGGCGACGCCGGAAGCCACTCGGGACGAAGCGAGATCCTCGACACCGGGGTCAGCTTCGCGGCGGCTCTAGGGACTGGGCAGCCGGTCGATCTCGGCCGCGAGGTCGAGATCCCGCCGCGTCAGGCCCCCGACGTCGTGGGTGAACAGCGTCAGGGTCACCCGGTTCCAGGAGATCGCGATGTCGGGGTGATGATTGCGTTCCTCGGCAAGGTCCCCAACCCGGTTGACGAATGCCAACGCGGCCTTGAAATCCGCCAGCTTCAGGGTCTTCACCAGCGCGTCGCCCTGCCGTTCCCAATCGAGTCCAGCCAGGCCATCGCCGATCGTCGCATCATCGAGTCGTTCCACTAGCTTCCCAATATGCCAGACAGCGCGACCCTTCTTCAGGCGTGGCTCGACACCGAGCTCGACCGCGACCCTGTGACGGCGTCCTTGCTCGGCGTGGAAGGCCATGACGACCGCATGGGCGACTTCAGCGCCGCGCGCTGGGAGTCACAGCCGGCGACCGACCAGCACTGGGCCGGACGCCTCGACGCCCTCGACCTGCCGGCGCTGCCGTTGGCCGATCGGGTGGACGTCACGCTGGTGCTGTCTCAGCTGGCCGGACGGTCCATCACCCAGGGATGGGTCGCCTGGCGCCGAGACCCGAGCGTCTATCTGAATCCTTGCCTGCAGGGCACCTTCGGGCTGTTCTTGAACCGGTTGCGCCCCGAGGTGGAGCTGGTCGCTGCCGTCGAGTCGCGCCTGCGCCAGGTGCCGGCCGTGCTCGCCGAGGCGCGGGCCAACCTCGACGCCGACCTGGCGCCCGCGCTGCTCGTGAGGCGCGCCCTGCGATCCTGCCGGGCCGGGGTGGCGTACTTCCGCGACCTGCTGCCATCCGAGGTCGCCGACGTGTCTATTCGAGGCGACCTCGCAAACGCGGGGGAGGTGGCGGCGGTGGCACTGGAGGACTTTGCGGCGTTCCTCGACGCGCTCGCCGAGCGCGCCCGAGGGGACTGGGCGCTCGGGGAGTCCCGCTACAGCGCGCTGCTACGGGAAAGGGAGCTGCTCGGCTACGGCGCGGCCGAGGTCCATCAGCGGGGGCTGGCGGCGTGGGCCGAGCTCGACGGTGAGATGGACCGGCTCGCCGCTCGGGTCGACCCCGACGGCGGCGGTTGGGCCCCGGTGGTCGCTGAGCTGGCCAAGGACCACCCAGCTTCGCCGGAGGCCATGCTGAGCGCTTATCAAACCAAATGCGATGAGGCCCGGCGGTTCCTCGTGGATCGCCAACTGGTGAGCTTCACCGACGGCGAGCGTTGCCTCGTAGAGCCCTCACCTGTGTTCCAGCGCCCGGTCATTGCTGTGGCGTCGTACTCGGCACCGCCTCCTTTCTCGACGTCGGTGACCGGCCACTTCTTCGTGCCTTACCCCCCCGAGGGCGAGTCCCCCGACGACCTTGACCAGCGCCTGTCCGACAACTCGTTCCACATGATCCCCACCATCTCGGTGCACGAGGCCTACCCCGGCCACTACTGGCAGCTCACCTGGTCGGCGGCCAACCCCCGCCCGGTGCGAAAGGCGCTGCGCACCCCCTACTTCGTCGAGGGCTGGGCACTGTACGTCGAGGCGATGATGCGCGAGCAGGGATTCTTCACCGACCCCCGCGACGAGCTGTGCCACCTCGGCGCCCGCATCTTTCGCGCCGCCCGCATGGTGGTCGACACCGCCTTGCACACCGGCGAGATGACCGTGGAGGCGGCGGTCGACCACATGGTCAGCCACGCCGGGCTGACGCCGGCGGTGGCGCGAGCCGAGGTGGACCGCTATTGCGCCTGGCCCACTCAGGCACCGTCCTACCTCACCGGCGCGCTCGAGATCGAGCGCCTGCGCCGGCGCTGGATGGCGGAGGGACGCGGAGACCTGCGCGCCTTTCACGACGCGGCTGGCGCGTCACCCGGATTACCGCTGGCGCTGGCGGAGCTGGAGTTGTTCGGGACCGTGGGGTCAGCCGGCGGGTAGCGACTCTGGACAGGCCGCCTGACCGGCCGTACAGTGGCGTCAACCCGATCGCAGGCCGGCGCCTGCCGCCCACCGGCCCGTGCCGCCGCGGTGTGCCCGCCCGGCGCCAATTGCGAGGACCGAACCTTGGCCTCCAGCGATCCTGGTTTGCACCACCTGCACCACAGCCTGGTGACGGCTGGCGCCCGGATCTACATCGGCACCGGCGGTGGCGGCTTGGCGTTCGCTGAGCCCCAGCACGCAGTGCTGGTCCTCGGGCCGCCGCGCTCTGGCAAGACGACCGCGCTCATGATCCCGAACGTCCTGGCCGCGCCAGGTGCGGTTGTGAGCACCTCGACCAAAGCCGACGTGCTCCACGCCAGCGTCGGGTCCCGGTCCGAGCTCGTTCGTTGCTGGCTGCTCGACCCATCGGGGACCGTCAACGCCCCACACGGGGTGACCCGCTTGCGATGGTCGCCGGTGTGCGCAGCGGGCCAGTGGAACGAAGCG
>JBPCRR010000132.1:0-6368 GCA_050996645.1 Acidimicrobiales bacterium
CCTACCGCGCACGACCAGCAGCTGGTAGGCGCCGATCTGTAGAGCGGCGTTGGCCAGGAGCCAGGCGATCGAATACCAGTAGAAGAACGGCACGCCGCCGAGCGTGGGGTCGAGCTTGGCGTAGCTCGGCACCCACAGCAGCGCCACCATCGCGGCGGCCAGCATGATCGCGGTCGCCACGTAGATCGCCGGCGCTTCGGAGAAGCGCAGCGGTCGCGGTGGCCGCCCCGGATCCCGGCTCTGGCCCACAGCCGTACCGACCATGTGAACCCCCCTTGTGTCCGGCAAGCCTCACGTCAGGCAAGTGCCCCCAGAATGCTTCCCGATTCGGGCGTCCGTCAAGCATTTCTCCGCCGCCCCGAAGGAGCTCGAGGCGCCAGGTCGTGCAAGGGATCAGAACTTCCCGTGGCGGCCCTCGCCCGCAGCGAAGCGGGCGGCCCCCGAGAGCGTCTCGCCACTAGCGATGGTTGTGATCCCGTGGTGGTACTCGGTGCTAAGCGCATCCACCAGGTCCAGCGGCCACTGGTCGTAGGAGGACAGCCGGTCGCTGCGCAGGCAACGTTGGGGAACGGAGGCCACCTGCGTGGCGAGCTCGATCGCGGCCGCCAACGCTTGGCCGGGGGCGGCCACACGGTTGACCAGCCCGATGGCGAACGCCTCCGAAGCGGGGACTCCCCGCCCCGTGAGAATCAGGTCGAGAGCGCGGCTGTGGCCTATCAGACGTGGCAGGCGGATCGTGCCGCCGTCGACCAGGGGGACACCCCAGCGGCGGCAGTAGACGCCAAGGACGGCGTCGTCGGCAGCGACCCGCAGGTCGCACCACAAGGCGAGCTCGAGGCCCCCCGCCACCGCGAAGCCTTCGATGGCGGCAATGACCGGCTTGGACAGCAGCATCCTGGTTGGACCCATCGGCCCCGGACCGTCTGGCGTGACTCTGTTGCCCCCGCCCTCTGCGACCGCCTTGAGATCGGCGCCGGCGCAGAACGTGCCACCGGCGCCGGTCAACACCGCCACATCGAGATCGTCCTTTGCGTCGAAGTCGACGAACGCGTCCTCCAACGCGGCTGCGGTCGGGCGGTCCACGGCGTTTCGCCGCTCCGGTCTGTCGATGGTGACCACCCTGACCCGGCCTTTGTCCTCCACACGCACCGAACCAGCCACCAGACCTCCCTCAACGTGTATTACATACTTGACGGCTAGAGCAGCTGAAGTGTAACATGACGGACATGGCCACTGACGCGCTGTCCTCAACGATGTTGCCCCGACGGGAGGCGACGCCCGACGTGTTGCCGACCGAGAGGTTGATGATCAGCGGCAAGCCGGTGCCCGAGATTCGCGCCGAGCTGCGCCGCATCCCCAACGCCCGCAATGTCGTCGCCGTCGTTAGCACCTACCTGCAGTCCCTGGGCATCATCGTGGCAGCGGTGTGGATCGACAAGTGGTGGGCCTACCTGCTCTGCTTCGCGGTGATGGGCCGCGCCCACGCCATGTTCGCCGCGCTGTCCCACGAGGCGGCGCACCGGCTGCTGTTCTCGCGCACCAAGGTCAACGACTGGGTGGGGCGCTGGGTCGTCGGCTACCCGGCCTTCGTGATCACCGACCTCTACCGCCGCGGCCACATGGCGCATCACAAGGACGAGTTCGGGCCAAACGAGCCGGACATGAACCTGTACGTGGGCTACCCGGTCAGCCGGGCGTCGATGCGCCGCAAGCTGATTCGCGACGCCACCGGCGTTTCCGGTTGGAAAAACCTCGCGGGTCTGCTGCGCGGGTTGCGCAACGACCTCCTCGCCAAGCACGTGCGGCGGGTCCTCGCGGTCCAGCTCGTGCTGATCGCGGCGTCGGCGATCTCGGGCCGGTGGTGGCTCTACTGGGGCATGTGGTTCCTGCCTTGGATGACCCAGTGGCGGGTCATCAATCGGCTGCGCTCGATCGCCGAGCACGGGGGCATGGAGCACTCCGACGACCGCCGGCGGGCCACCCATACCGTGCGCCAGCACGTGGTCGCTAGGTTCTTCATGGTCCCCTACAACATCGGTTGGCACCTGGCGCACCACGTCGACATGGGGATCCCCTGGACCAAGCTCCCGCAGTTCCACGACGAGCTCGTCGCTGCCGGCTACATCACCCCCGAGCTCGAGTACCGCAGTTACTCCGAGCTATTGCGCAAGCTCGCCTCCGGTTCGGCCGAGGGCCGCATGGGCACCGGCAGGACCTCGAAGGTTGCCGCCGCCGCCTGAGCGGTCAAACGCCAGCAGGAACTCGGGCGGCCCGTGTGCAATCCTTGAGGCATGTCCCCTCGTCTGCGGTTCTGGAACCGGCGGCCCTTGTTGGCCACCGGGGCGGCGGCATCCCTGCTCTGCGCCACCTTCGCCCTTCCCGCCCTCGCCGCCAGGACCACCGGCGCTGCCCCGACCCTGACGGGCGAGGTGATCCCGGGGATCGCATCGCTCAACGCTGACGGGCCTGCGCCGGCCAACCAGCCGATGCAGCTCGCGGTGACCGTTGCGGGCGCCGACGACGCTGGCCTCCAGTCGGCCTATCGCGCCATCTACACACCCGGCAGCGCGTCCTACCACCACTTCTTGAATCCCGCCCAGATAGCTGACCGCTTCGGCGCATCGCCCGCTACCTGGGCGGCTGCTCAGGCGTGGCTGACCCAGGGCGGGCTTCAGGTCGCCTACGCGTCAGCTACAAGGGACCTCCTCCTCGTCGCAGGCCCGGTCGCGGCCGTGGAGCGTCGCTTCGGGGTCAGCATCAACTCCTACCACGCCGGCGGGCTCCATTTCCTGGCCAACACCAACGCGCCCTCGGTCCCCTCGGCGCTACGAGTGACCCACGTGGTCGGGCTCAACACCCTCGACCGAGCCCGGCCGGCTCCGGAGGCCACCAGCACCGCGGTCCCGGGCGTGAAGTCCAGCGTCCCTCGCAGCGGCATCTCGCTGCTCGGTGGGAACATCGGGACCCAGACCCCCCAGGAGCTGTGGGGCGCCTACAACCAGCCCGCTTCGGACCAGGGCGCCGGCCAGAGGGCCGCCATCTTCGGCGAAGGCGAGTCAGCCAGCATCGTGTCGGACCTAGCCGTCTTCGAGAAGGCCAACGGACTGCCCCACGTGCCGGTCACGGTCAGCCAGGTCGGCCGGGGCCCCTTCACCGACACCTCCGGAAGCGTGGAGTGGGACCTCGACACCCAGGCGTCGACCGGAATGGCCCCTCAGCTGAGCGGCCTGAAGATGTACTTCGCCACCGACCTCTCTGACGCCTCGGTCGCCGGGCTGTTCAGCGCGTGGGAGGCAGACCCGGCGGCTCCGCTTCAGGCCAACGCCTCCTTTGGCGAGTGCGAGGCGACCCCGGTCAACGGCACCACCGACGTGTTGCTCAACCCGATCAACTCCCTCTTGGCCGGCCTCCAGGCCGGCATCGGCCTCCAAAACGACCTCCAGGCGGTGGGCGACCCCATCCTGGCGAAGGCCACCCTGCAGGGCAAGACCCTCTTTTCGTCCTCGGGCGATACCGGCTCGTCCTGCCCGATAGTCGCAGTGCCGGTGGCCGGCGCCGGCAACGGGGTGCTCAACCAGGTGGTCCCGTTCACCAACTACCCGGCGTCCAGCCCCTTCGTGGTGGGGGTCGGGGGCACGGTCCTTTACACCAACGGCTCCGGGCCGACTGCGACCAGAGCGTCGGAGTACGCGTGGACCTTCGGAGGCGGTGGCGACACGGTGTTCATCCCGGCTCCCGCGTACCAACACGGGGTTGCCAACCTCACGCTGCCGTGCGCGTCCGGCGGCGCCTGCCGAGGCGTCCCCGACGTCTCGGCGATGAGCGGCGACGTGCTCACCAACGCCTACCCGATCATCAACGACGGGAAGCCGACGGCGAGCGGCGGCACCAGCCTGTCGTCCCCGCTGTGGGTGGGGATGTGGGCACGCGTCCAGGCGGCATCGGCGTCGGGTGGCCACGGCTTCGCCAACGAGACCATCTACCGACTGGCGAAGAACCCCGTCACCTACGCGCGGGACTTCCATGACATCAACACCGGGCTGCTCGGCCTGCCGCTGGTCGGCAACGGCCTGTACCCGACCCAGCCCGGCTGGGACTACGCCACCGGGTGGGGATCGCCCAACGTCGCCAACCTGATAGCCGACGCCGGCCACTGACCGGGCCGAGCGCCGGCGCAGCCAGGCGCCCGGCCTCACGGGCGGCGCGATCAGGGGCGGCTGCGCCAGTTGGCGACTCCGAGCAGGGTGAGGCGGAGTTGGCGAACGGCGAGCTCGGAGATCTCCTGCACCTCGTCGGGCGTGGCGTCGATCAGCTCAGACGCCACGCTGACCATGTGGTTGACCACCAGCCCGGCGAACAGCCGGCGGTCGTCGACTGACCATTCGGAGATGACCGGGAACTGCGACAGGTCCACGGTCAGCTCCTCGACCACCAGCTGTAGCTCCCTTCGGATCGCGCGCCTGAGGCGCCTCACCCCCCCGTAGCGCTCCCGCGCGATGAAGCGCATGTGGCCTTAGTGGTGGCGCACGTGCTCCCCCACTGCCTGCACAGAGCCCCTGATCACGTCGTGGTACAAGGTCGGGTTCGCGCGGGCGGTCCGCAACATCTGGCGGAGCGAGGTAAACGACTCCTCCACCAGGATCAGGCCCAGCTCCTCCATGTCGTCGAAGTGACGGTAGAACGCGGTCGGCGAGATGCCCGCCTCCCGCGTGACCTCGCGCAGGCTGATGTGGTCGAACGACGAACGCGACAGCAGCTTCAGCGCGGCGCGCCCTAGCGCCTTGCGGGTGCGCTCCTTGCTGTCTTGGCGGCTGTGCGCTGTCGTCGGGGCGGCCAAATGGGATGGGGCCCGCCGCGGCGCGCTCCTGCCGGTCGCCAGCCTGGCTGATGGTCGTCTACTGGCCACGGCTTCTCCTCACCACGGTACGACTGTACACCCTAGACGGCCAAATGTGCCTGATGTCACCGCCCTATGCGGTTGACAGTTGTGCACCAGCATGGGTATAGTGAACACATGTCCACTCAAGTAATGACCAAGCGGCGCGGCGCCCTGCGCCGGACGGTGCGGGTCCTCGACACAGCGTTGGCGCCCCACGGACTCGACCGCTACGTCGAGCTCGCCTGGCCAACCTGGTCGACCACTGAGATTCGCGCTCGGGTGGTCGCGGCGAAGCGCCCCACCGCCGACTGTGTGACCCTCACCCTGCGCCCGAACGGCAACTGGGATGGCTTCGTCGCCGGCCAGCACACGCAGCTCACCGTCGAGATCGACGGCGTGCGCTACACCCGCTGCTATTCGATGGCCAATGCTGCTCCCGGTTCCGGGCGCGCCGGCGCGCTGATCGAGCTCACCGTCAAGGCGCACCCAGAGGGCCTGGTGAGCCGATACCTGGTGGACAACGCGGCGCCGGGCATGGTCGTGGGCCTGAGCCCGGCACAAGGCGACTTCACGTTGCCCGACCCGCGGCCGAGCCGCATCCTCTTGATCAGCGGCGGCAGCGGGATCACGCCTGTCATGTCGATGCTGCGCACCCTCTGCGCGGAGGGCCATCCTGGGGCGGTCACCTTCGTCCACTACGCGCTGACGGCCGAGGACCACCCCTACCGCGAGGAGGTGGAGCGCCTGGCGGCCGCGCACCAAAACGTCCGGGTGGTCAACGTCTACACCGACGCACCGGGTACCGGGGACCTCGACGGGTTCTTCAACCCCACGCAACTCCAAGAAGCCGAACCCGAGTGGGACCAGACCGAAGCTTTCGTGTGCGGCCCCGCGCCGCTGATGGACGCAGTGCGGTCCCACTTCGCCGAGGCGGGCCTCGCCTCCAGGTACCACGACGAGGCGTTCGTCCTCGCGCCCTTGGAGGCGAGGCCGACCGGAGCGGTGATCGAGCTTGCTTCCTCGGACCTACGCCTGGTCGACGCCGGGGGCAGCATCCTCGAGCAGGCGGAGGCCAACGGGCTGCGCCCGGCGCATGGCTGCCGGATGGGGATCTGCCACAGCTGCACCCGCCCGATGACCAGCGGGGCGGTGCGGGACCTGGTCACTGGCGAGGTCATCGACCGCCCCGGCGACATCCGCATCTGCGTCTCGGCACCCGCCAGTGACGTCACCATCGACCTGTAAGGAGACCCGATGAGCCCAGTCCCGATGAGCCCAGACACCATCACTTCCATCGTTCCCGTCACCTCGAGCCGCACGCCGAGCACCGCCGAGGCCTACGGACTGCGCCCCGAGGACCTCGACGAGCTCGGTCGCCAGCTCGACGACCTGCGCAAGCGGGTCGCCGACGACCTGGGCCAGGCCGACGTCGACTACATACGCAACGTGATCCGCTGGCAGCGCGGTCTCGAGGTCGCCGGCCGGGGCT
>JBPCRR010000230.1:0-10144 GCA_050996645.1 Acidimicrobiales bacterium
CGAGGGCCGTTCGGTGAAGACGGTGTTGTTGGTGTCCGACCCCTTTCACGACGAGCGGATCTCGTTGATGGCCAAGGAGCTCGGGCTCACGCCATGGGTGTCACCAACCCGCAGCTCGCCGATCAAAGGCACCGCAGTCCTGCCCTATTACGGCAAAGAGACCCTCGAGGTCGCTCTCGGGCGGATCATCGGCTTCCGGCGCTTGGTAGGGGTGAGCCAGCGCGTGCAGGCAGCGGCGGCAAGCTACAGTGCGGGGCGCCCTTCGGGGGTGGTGTAATCGGCAACACAGCAGGTTCTGGCCCTGCCATTGGGGGTTCGAGTCCTCCCCCCCGAGCACGTTCTACAGAGCAAAACCGCAGGTCACAGGCTTGCGGGGCTTGGCGGAGATGGCATCAAGTGCTCTCTGTGGGCACAAGTTGGTCACAAGCGCCGTCAAGCCGCAGATTCCTTAGCCGAAGACGAGGCGGGCGACCTTCTCAGCGGCGTCGGTCTGCATCCCGGGCACGATGTGCTGGTAGGTCGTCCAGGTCGTCATCGGGGAGCCGTGACCGAGCCGCCTGGAGACGATGGCGACATCAACGCCGGCAGCCAGGGCGAGGGTGGCCCACGTGTGGCGGAGGTCGTGAAGGCGGATGGTGGGTAGCTCGCCGTACCTCGGCTGCCGTAGCCGCCGCTCGAACGTTTTCGAGAACGCCTCGGGGTGGTAGGGGAGCCCGTCGGGCCGGCAGAAGATCAGGTCGTGGTCCTGGTAGCCGGCGCCCATTAGGAGCCGCTCCTCGGCCTGGCGGGCACGCC
The DNA here is from genome assembly GCA_050996645.1 of Acidimicrobiales bacterium. Taxonomy (GTDB): domain Bacteria; phylum Actinomycetota; class Acidimicrobiia; order Acidimicrobiales; family Palsa-688; genus JBPCRR01. Next base: position 796 of record JBPCRR010000230.1, read on the forward strand.
ATGACCGCAACGCTGAGACGGTTGAAGCGTCCAGCTCGATCACCCGAGGCTTGCCGCTCTTGGTGCGAGGCACGATGACGCCTTCGCGTCCGACCCCCGACGCCTTCGCGAGGGGAATGACTTCCTGGCGGATGCTCGCGATCCCACGGCCAAAGTCGACGTCTCACCAGCGCACCCCTAACCCCTCGCCTCGACGGCAGCCGGTGGTGGCCAGGAAAAGCCAGGGCCAGTAGTAGCGGTCGCCCTCGGTCAAGGTGAGAAACTGACCGACTTGGCCTCCGGTCCACACCTTCATCTCGGGTGCCTTGGCCTGCTCGGCCGATGGCGGCTTCGCCTGGCTGGCGGGGTTGATCGGGATGCGCCGGGACTTGACCGCGTCGTGGAGCGCGGCCGAGAGGATCGTGTGGATGTAGCGGACGGTTCGCGCCTTCAGCCCGGGTGACTGTGTGCCGCGCATCCGGCCAGAGGTAAGCAGGTCGCTGTAGAACCGCGTGAGCACCGTTCCGTCGAGCTGTTGCAGCTGCGCGCCGCCGAGAGCTGGAACGACGTGGTTCCGGACGTTGCGCTCGTAGGACTCCCAAGTCGATGCCGCCAGCTCGTGTCGCACAGAGGGCAACCAGTCTTCCGCTAGGTAGTTGCCGAGCGTCTGACGCCTGGGTGGGACGTAGGTCGCCGTGCGGACGCCCTCGCGGAGCTTGTTCAGTTCTTCGTTGGCAGCCTTCTTGGTGAGGAAGCCCCGGCGTTTCGCCTGGCGGCGTCCCCCGTCACCGCCCTGGCCGAGATCGACCACGAAGTACCACTTTCCGGTGGCGTCGTCCTTCTTCGGGGTGGCGCTGGTGGCCCGCTTTTTGGCGTCGGTCATGTCGCTCTCCTTTCGTCTTGGTCGGTCTGTTTTGGGATACCGCCGAGGCGTTCGCCCAACGCCGCCGGGAGGTGGCCGGCCTTACGTGCCCGCTGCACGATTTTCTTGGCTCCGTCGCTGGTGAGGTTGAGTTCCCGCCTGACGGCGGCGGTGGGCGCCTGGTGGTCTGCCACCGCGGCCGCGTACACCCTGGCGGCCCTTTCGAGGTCATCATCGGGGGTCCGGCGGCGCTGGCGACCGGCGAGGCCGGCCAAGCCCAGGCGGTACTGGTCCTTCACGGGGTCGCCGAAGGTGGCGACCGGCTTTCCGTCGGCGCCCATCGTGTAGGTCACCCTGCGTTCGACGGCCCCTGTCACCAGAGCCTCCACCGGGACCTTACGGAGGCGGGACGATGTCACCGGGAGCGGTCGGTCAGGGCGGGCCAGCACCCGAAGCTCGCCGACACCGGTCGAGGTGCCGTCGAAATCCAGTCTCAGCAGTACGTCGCCGGGTAGGTCGGCGCCGATGGCCGCCACCCAGGCGTGTTCGGCGACGTACAGGTCGGTGCCGGTGACACGGAGGAGTGTTTGGCGTCGCTGCTGGCGACCGATTAGCCAAAACACGGTTTCGCTTGGCCGGGTTGGCTCGACCAGGGCCGGGTGGCTGAGGTTCGGTTCGGGCGGCACCACGCCCTCAACTCTACACTTGCTGCACCATTCCGTCAACACTGTGCCAACTGGCGCCCGGACTGGAGTGCCGAGCAGATGCAGCGATAGGGCACCGTGGGACTATAGACACGGCGGCACTAGTGCGCCACAGTAGTGCTATGGCTCCCCTAAGCCCCCGTGGCGTTGTAGACCTTGCCGAAGCCTCCCACCTGGCCGTGACCGGCCAAGGACGAAGCCTCCGTCAGCGCTCGCGGCTGTCCCAGCGGGCGCTGGCGGGGGCGATCGGCATCCATCCGTCGACGCTGAATCGCTGGGAGGGCGGCACCCGGGTCCCCAGCGGGATGGCCGCGATCCGCTGGGTGCGGCTCCTGCGGACGCTGGACGCCGCCGAGCAAGCACGGGTGGCGCCGTGATACCTACCCCGCAGGAGCAGCCGACGGCCAGCGTCGCGGAAGCCGCCGAGTGGCTGGGCCTCGGCCGGTCCAGCGCGTACGAGGCGGTGCGGCGAGGCGAGCTACCGGCCCTGAAGTTCGGCAGAGCACTGAGGGTGCCCGTCGCCCGGTTGCGCGTAATGCTCGGAATCGACGCCGAGCTGGAGGCGGAGCCGGCTTCGGGACAGGTGCTGGCGATTCGGCGGGAGGCCCGGTGATGGGCGACCAGGCGTGCGATGAGTGCCAGGTGGAGGCGCTGGCGAGTCTTGGAGTGCAGCGGGACCAGAAGCAAGGCCCCTCGACTCGCGGGCAATACCCGCAGCTCGGAGCGTTGCTCGTCCAGCTCCGCCCGTGGATGGACCGATCTTGGGATCGCTTCCTGTGGACGTTCCTCGTGAGCCCATTCGGACCAAACTTCAGAAACGAGCTACTCCACGGGTACACGGAGGAGGTCACGAGGACTCACGCTGCGCTCACGATCCTCGCTGCACTACGACTCACGTTGATCCCGGTCAATGCCGAACCAGAGCGTGACGCTCCAGAGGCTGATGCTGGGTCCGATGCGCCCGCACTCGAATAACATTGGGGTTAAACGGTCGCAGCCGGGCCGGCCAGGCCGAGTTGGCCGCCGGAGACGTACTGCTGGTCGGTCACGGCTATCTGATGCACGGTAGAGGGCGCCGGGACGGGGGTGGTGCCCACCTGGTAGTGAGTGGTCAACCCGACCGCGCGGGCCCGGCTCGGCGTGGCCGAGGTGATGGTTGCGGGCGTGATCGACCAGATCTTGAACAGGAAGGGGTCGACCACCCTCAGGTCAGGGCAGTCCTTTGACTGCCCTGACAGGCCCCACTCAAGTCAGGGCTCCCACGGGCGCGTAGAGAGGACTACTCGAAGATCGGCGAGGACGTCATCGAGTAGTCCTGCGGGTGAGGGCGCGTAGGCTATGGCCTCTATGATGAGGTGGCGAGTATGCTCAGACAATTCCTTGCCTTCGGCTAGGACATTCAGCGCGTCATTGTTCATCACGCTCACAAGGATCTGGCTTATTGCGTTTGAGATGTTCCTCTCGCTGGGAAGGCAGAGGCGGCGGCGAATGGTCTCTCGAATAGCGAACGAATCTCGCCGGACGCCATAAGCCTGTGCTATGCGGGAGAGAGTGTCAGTATCGTTAGGTCTTGGATAAGGTGCCTTACCCAGTTGGATAGCTAAGGCACCAATCTTTACGCGCATCTAACATGTCTTAGCATTGATCCACAGATTCTAAAACCCATAAAGGCTGCACAAGTCAGGCGACGCCGGGTTCTTCGGAGGTGTATACCTACCGCTACTCGATATACTATTCAACGAGATCCCGGCAACTACTTCATGGAGGTAGGGAAATGGATCAAATCCCACCTTAATGCCTACGACTACTTTGGCTAAATATGGTGTGTTCGCGTTTGTGTCCGCCAATGCATAGCGACCCGCCAGTACAAGCTGGTGTCCCAAGACGCTCGCGCCGATTCCGAGTATCGAAGCTATGGGATCCAAGAAGGTCGATAGGAATCTCAGCGAGGATAGAACGCTCTCGAAACTCGCTCCACTCAGGAGCTTGTTGCCCAGCGAAATTGCCTGTTTGGCATCCAGTACTCCGCAGATACTAATTTGCCCATTGGGATCTGGATGATTGACGGGGTCACCGTAGGCGTATGTGTAGAGGTTCGCGCATCCGCCTGGGATAGGGTCTGGTTGGGTGAAGCGTCCATCTGTTGGGCTATAAGGTCGGGCGCCCATGAGGACGATGCCGGTGCTGGTGTCGGTCAGTTTGCCCTGGGAGCCGTTGTAGCCATAGGTGGCGCCGGTGAGTGCGGTGTCGGTGGGTGGTGGTCCATTGGCTGTTTCGCCATAGGGTCCCCAGTACTCGGTCCAGGTGCGGTTTCCGTTGTTGTCGGCGGTGGTGATTGTGTCACCGTGCAGGCTGGGATACGACCAGGTGATGGTGCCGCCGGGGAGGGTGTTGTAGGTGGCTCCCCCGGGCAGGCCGATAGCTGCGCCGACGACGGTGCCGGCGGGATTCTCGGTGAACCCGGAGCTGTCGGTTTCGCCGCTGTATCCCATCCGTTGGGTGCTGGTGGTTGGGGTGATGGCGAGGGTGAAGGCTTCGGACGCCGCTGCCACAGTGGAGCTGTCAGCGGTGGCCGTGGTGGGCCCGGGTTGGTCTTGGTAGCGGTCGGAAACCGCCAAGGCGGCCGTCGTTGAGGAGACGGTGGCCCGGGTGTTGTCACCGGTGGCTGGGGTGGGGGTGAGGTTTTGGTTGTAGCCGACGATGTGGATGACCTGGTTGGCTTCGGTCGTGGTGGTTACGGCCGGTAGTGGCTGGCTGGTCGAGGCGGGATCGGCGACGCTGGCCGCGAGGGGGGTCCCGGTGGGGTTGTGGTAGTCGACGGTGGCTTCGACACTGGACCCGACAGGTGTGGTGAAGGTCCAGGTTGAGGGGTCGCCGGCAGCTTCGGTATGAACAGCGACCGAGGTCTGGTAGCCGCTGTTGGTTTGGGTGGCGGCCAAACTCCAGCCGGCGGGCAGCCCGAGGGTGCCGGTGGCGTTGGTGGTGACACTGGCGACGAGCAGGTCCCCGGCCTGGGTGCCGCTGGGAGCGGTCACTGTCACCGCCGTGGCGTTGGTGGTTGTGGCCGTGGTGGTGGCACCGGCGGTGATCTTGGCAATAGCGGTGCGCTGGGCGGGCCGGTCCAGGGGGTCGCGGGTGTACTCGGTGATCCCGGTCGGGCTGGCAGATCGGATCAATCGGTCGGCCGAGTCGTAGCTGTAGGTGGCCGGCCCTTCTTGGGTCTGGTTGCCGTGGGTGTCATAGACGATCTGGCCGGCGGCGACGTTGGTGTCAGACACGAGGCGGTCGGCGTTGTCGTAGCAGTAGTTGGTGGTGCCGGCCCCGGTGCCGGTGACAGTGAGGGTGCTGCGGTTGGTGTTCGCCCCAGCTGTATTGGCTGGGCAACCGCTGGTGGGCCCGTAGCTGTAGTTGTAGGTGGTGGCGGGCAGGATTGCTTGGGTGAGCCGGCCGGCGCCGTCGTAGAAGTAGTCGGCGTTGCCCGCTCCGGCCGGGTTGACGAAGTTGCCGTTGGCGAACACCGTATGGTCGGTCATCCGCCCGGCGGGGCTCAGTGTGACGCCCTCGCCGGTGTAGCCAGTTTTGTCGGCGTAGAGCGGTACGACTAGCCGGCCGGCGCTGTCGTAGGAGAACCCGGCACTGGTCGTATTGGCGTATTAGACGCTCGACAGCTGCCCGTTGCTGTCGTAGGTAGATGTGGCCAAGGTGGTCCCGTTATCGGTGACCGTCGACTGTCGGCCGGTGGCCGGATCGTAGCTGTCGCCGATCGTGCCGGCCGGGCTGGAGGTGGCGGTTTGGCGGCCGACTTGGTCGTAACTGGTGGTGGTGGTGTTGTTGTAGATGTCGGTGTAGGACACGACCCGGTCGGCCAAGTCGACGGTGGAGGTGATCGATGCGCCGGGCCAGTTGGTGTCGGTGACCGAGTTGACCAGCGGGTTGCCGCCTATCTGGTAGCTGTAGGTGACGCTCCGGGCCGGCTGGGTGCCGAACGCGGGCCAGGACTGGGTGGCGATCCGACCCTGGCCGTCGTAGCTGACACACGACCAGCCGGCGGTGGCGATGCTGGACACGGTGCCTTTGCGGACGCCTGTTTGACGTCCGGCGGTGTCATAGAGGTACTGCTCGACGAGGGCGTCGCCGGGCCCGGTGGCCGGCGCCGGATCGGTTCGTTGGGCGACCAGCCCATACTGGCTGGTGCCGGCGGTGATTCCGCAGGCGGTGGCCCACGCCCCGGGCTGTTCGGGGGCGGCACAGGTCGGGTCGGTGGGGTAGCCGCAGTAGCTGACGTAGCCGGTTTGGTTGCCGGCGGGAAGGGTCTTGGCGGTGACACGCAGGTAGCTGCCCGGCCCGGGGGTTTCGTAGGTGGTGGCCGACGTCAAGTTGAGCCCACCGGGGTCTTGGGTGGCCGAGGTGGCCATGCCGTATTGGGGTCCGATGCCGTGGGCGGCGTCGCTGTAGCTGGTGGCGGTGGTCTTGCCGTCGGCGTCGACGGTGCTGGTGGTGAGGCTGTAGTTGGGGTTAAACGTCGCAGCCGGGCCGGCCAGGGCGAGTTGGCCGCCGGAGACATACTGCTGGTCGGTCACGGCTATCTGATGCACGGTAGAGGGCGCCGGGACGGGGGTGGTGCCCACCTGGTAGTGGGTGGCGTCTTGGCCGGCGGACAGGGCCGTCGGGTAGATGGCCACATCAGCCAGGCGGCCCGAATAGTAGAAGTTGTTGAAGTCGCGGGTGCCGACGGTGACCGGATTGGTGGTGGCCGAGCTGGCGGTCAAGGTGTCATACACCGTGATGGTGGCCACCGGTTTGCCGTCGATGTAGAAGTGGACTCCGGCCGCTTTGGACGACCCGTCGTAGCTAAGGATCACGTGATGCCAGTTGCCGTCGGCAACACTCGTAACGGTTTGGACGTCGATGGCGTTGCTCGGCCAGGTGTTGATCAGCTGAACGTACGGTTGGCCGGCGTTGAGCCCGGTTTCCCAGCCGGCGTAGGGGGCGGCGTTGTTGTCGGTGGAGGCCACTGCTTGTACGCCTTGGTTGGTGGTGTTGGCCCAATACTCGATGCTGAAGGGCTGGGTGTTCGAGAAGTCGTATTGGGCGATGTTCGGCGCTGAAAGGCTGCTGTAGTTGTTGGCGCCGGGCAGGTCTACCGAGGTGGCGCCGTCGGTGAGTGGGCCGGGCTGGGCGAAGTTGACGTTGGCCGGGTTGAGCGGGTTCGACCCGGCCGAGTCGACCGCTTGGAGCGCCCCAGCGGGGTCGGCAAGACGCCAAAGCGAGGTGGGGCTGTCGGACAGGACCGTCTGGGCGTATGGGGGGAGTGCCCCGGCGCGGTAGTGGGCTCGCACCGAGGTCCCGCCGAGCGCCGCGTGGTAGACGGCGACGTCGGAGATCTGCCCGTTGAAATACCACCAGCCGCCCGGGGTCGAAGGGTAGTAGGCGGTGTAGGCGGCGCCGATCTGGTTGTTGACCATTTTGAGCCCATTGAACCCGGAGGTTCCGGTGCCGACCTGCGTGCCGTCGAGATACAGCGTCTGGGTGGTGCCGTCGAAGGTGAGGGCCACGTGATGCCAGTGTCCGTCGTTCACCGCCCCCGGCGAAGCCAACAGGCCGCCGGGCCAGAACTCGCCCCGCAACACGCCGTCTTGGCCGACATAGACCATCGGTACATAGCTCGCCGATGTCGGCTGGCCGACGGTTGCCGCTTGGATGCCGAGGATCGGGCCACCAACTTGGGTGTTGAACCAGGCTTCGATGCTGGTCGAGCCACCCGGGGCGATGATCGTCGAAGGAGGCAGCGCGACGTTGCTGGCGTAGGAACTGCTAAAGCGCGCCGAGGTCGAGTTGTCGCCATATAGGCCGCCGGGTTGAGCCAACGTGACGTTGTTGTAAGTGGCGTTGTTGGCGGCGGCGCCGGAGTCGGTGGCCACCGTGCCCGATGGGTCACCGAGGCGCCAGTACCGGGCGGGATGGTCGGCTTGGACGGCGTTGGGGTACGCCGTGTTGTAGACGACGGCGCTCTGGGTGGTGGCAGTCGACTGCCCACCGGCGACATGGTGGGCGGCGACCCGGCCGGCGGGCAGGACGGCGTTGGGGTAGACGGCCACGTCGGCCAGGCTGCCAGCAAACAGGTAGGCCGGGTTGCCGGGGCGGCCGCCGATGCTCAGGGGGGCGTTGCTTTTGGTGGTGGCGGTCAAGCTGTTGGTGAACGGCGCCTGCTGCGCTGCGGCCACCCCGTCGATGTAAAACTGCACAGCGGACACGTTTGATGCCCCGTTGTAGGTGACTACCAGGTGGTGCCAGCGCCCGTCGGCGATCGAGACGGCACATATGGCGTCGAGACTGTTGCCCGGGTAGGTGTTGTCCAAGAACAGGTACGGCACCCCCGAGTAAGTGCCCATCTCCCAGCCCTGAAGGTTGGCGCCGGGGCCGAGCTTGGACAAGATCGGGTCGAAACCGGTGTTGGTCGTTTTCACCCACGCCTCGACACTAAGACCCCGCTGTTGTCGACCTGCAGGCTGGGCCTGTCGGGGACGCTGACCGTACCGGAGGTCCCGTCGAAGCCCGCCGCGCTGCTGTCGGCGTCGGCGAGGGGTCCGGGCTGGGCCAAGCTGACCCCGGTCGGGCTGTAGGAGCCCGGCGCCTGCCCGGCGCTGTCGGCGGCGACCGTCGTGGCGGCCGGTTCGCCCAGCCGCCACCAGTCACCGGGCTGGTCGGCCCGCACTGCGCCCGCATACGGGCCGCCGGACTGGTCGGCGACTTGGTGGCCGTCAACGCTGACGGTTCCACCGTCGGCGGTGAGGCTCAACCGGCCCGCCGATGGCAGGTTGGCGAGGCCGGTCAGATTCCCGGAGAAACCCGATGCCGGGATCAGCCCCGGCTCGGCGGTCCCCGAGCTGGGCGACGTGCCACCAGCCCAGTTCTCGGCCAGGTTGGAGGTGGTGTGCAACGCTGGGGTGCCGGCCAGGTTCGGGTTGGCATACCACGCGGCGGCCAGCCCGGACAGGCCACCGTCATAGGTGGTCGTCGATGTGGCCACGTTGGTGTTCGGGGCCGGCTGTCCGTTGGCGGCGAAGCTGGCCGCGGGAGCCGGACCGTAGCTGTGGATCGGCCGGTTCTGGTTGTCGTATCCGGTGCCGGTCTCGACCCCGGCCGGTCCGACCGTGGAGGTGACCTGGTCAGCCGAGTTCCACGTGTAAGTGGTGGCGAGGCCGGCTGAGTCCCGGGTGGTGGTGATCCGGTTCTGGTTGTCGTAGCTGTCCTGCTCGGCGTAGCCGACCGAAGGTGACAGGCCAGCGACCGCCACAGACGTCACGCGCGGTGCCGGGCCCGAACAGGTTGGGGCAGTGGCGCCGCTGGTGATCGTGGCCGACCCGAACCCGTAGCAGTACCCCCGCTCGGGCCGGGTGTTGTCATTGGCCGCCAGCGGGGCGGGGCTGGTCACCGTCGAGGTCCGCCCCGAGCTGTCATAGGTGATGATCGTGGCGCAGTTCACCCAGGAAGCACAGTCAGATCGGGTGTTGGCGGCGATCACATCCCAAGGTAGCGGGTCGATCTCGGCGGTCATGCGGGTGTTCGAGTCATACCCGAACAGCCAATATGCCGGCTGCGGGTTCGAAGGCTGCACGTCGTTGCCTATATCCGACACCTCGCCTTGGGCGTTGTAATACACCCCGGTTTGGGTGCCGGAGGTTGTCCCGGTCGTCGTGGATTTTGAGGTGGCGGTCCCCCGCTCGAGACCTGCCTGAGTGGTAGGTCTCGGGTGTCCACCAAGACGACCCGAGAGCAAGGGGACCACCATGAAGAAGGACTA
>JBPCRR010000304.1:0-6230 GCA_050996645.1 Acidimicrobiales bacterium
TGGTTCGAGCTCTACACCCGCGACTACGAGGCGACGGTCCAGTTCTACACGGACATCTTCGGTTGGGACGCCCACAAGGGCGACAACCCCGAGTTCGCCTACACCACCCTCGGCGAGGGCGAGGGCGCGCTCGCCGGCATCATGGACGCCAGCGGCTTCCTGCCAGAGGGGGTGGCCCCGCACTGGTCGGTGTACTTCGCCGTCGAAGATGCCGATGCCACGCTCGCCCGAGTCGTCGAGCTCGGGGGGTCTGTCACAAGGCCTGCCGAGGACACGCCATACGGGCGCCTCGCGGTGGCCAGCGACCCGACCGGAGCCGCCTTCAAGCTGATGGCCAGACGCTGAGCGCGGTGGCAAACGTCACGTGTGCATTGCTTGAACACGGGTAGCGCGTCTGACAGGATCGGTTTCGTTGGGCTCGGGCATCCCGATCCCCGGAAAGCTCTATCTCTGGAGGGCGGACAGAAGTGATCAGCTGCGAGATGATCGTCGCCGAGCGGGAGGTGGCCCTCGGTACTGCGGAGGTCCTCCACGTCCAGATCAGCGAGGACCGAGACGATCAGTTCTGGAGGGTCCAGGTCACCAGCGCCGCAACCGCCCGGCAGGTCTCGAGCACCACGGTGGGCGCCGGCGACAGCTTCCTTTGGCACCTGATCTCGGCCGCGGTCGAGGGCGACCACGCTGCCTGGCAGCACCTCGCCCGATGGGGCCAGGGCGCGCTGGTGCGACCCAGGGTCGGGCTTCGCTCCATCGCCTGATCGGCGCCTGATTGGCCCTGGTGAGGCTCCCGCGACCATGCTCGCGGCCTTGACACCCGCAGCCTCCACCACCGACGAGCTGTGCGAGGCCGCCATCGACCTAGCGCGTGGTGCAGCCGGCGACGCGCCGAGTCCCGAGGACGCCGCGGAGCAACTGGCGAACCAGGCCGGCGACGACCGCGCCGCGCTGGAGGCGGCAAGAGACCGACTGGTCGCCCGGCTGAGAGCCGATCAAGCGGACTTCGACGCCACCGGCGGCCTGGCTTTGCTCAACCGGGCCTTGGCCACCTATGGGTGGAGCGAGCCGTTCGATTGGAAGCAGCGCTGGGCGCAGCACCGCAAGCCTTGACCGAGCACCTCAGATGACTCCCCCATCGAACTCCGAGACCTGGATCCCGCGCTCGGCGAGGTGGCGCAGGAACCTCCCGGGGTCAGGCACCATCTCCGCCACTCCGCCGACGCCGGGGCGCGCCAGGTCGCCGGCGCAAGCCCACAAGGCCACCACCGCGGCGACGGTCCCGGCAGCCAGGCCCGGGGGCGCCACCGCGCCCATGACCACAGTGGCCGCCGATGCGCCCCGCCAACCCCGCACCTCTGCCCTGACCGCCCCCACGGTGCCTTCGGGGTGCGGCGGGCGAAGCATTGGGAGCCACGCCGTCATCCGGTCCCGACGGGTGCCGTGCAGGCGGGCGGTCACCCTCTGGACACCGGGGAAAGCCGGTACCAGCAGAGCGGGATCAGCGAGCCCGGCCCGGTAGCAGTCGGCGCCGCCGACGGGTTCGGGGAACCACAGCAGCTCGCGCCCAGAACCGCCCGGGCGCCGGCGCCACGCCCCCTCGTCGAAGTCAGTCGCGAGCGACGACAGGGCGGCGTGGTGGCGGCGCGCGCAGAGCGGACCTCCAGTGCCCAAGCTGGCCACGTGGACCTCCGACACCCGGTCGAGTCTGCGGGCACAGAAGCTGGCCAGGAGGCCGCTCAGCCCGGGCGCCATCGCTGCTCCGAGGACCGCCGTGATCCCCGCCCGCCTCGCCTCCGCGTCCATCTCCAGCGCGTCCCTGACCTCCTCCGGGTCATCGGTGCTGGCCGCCGCGTGAGCCCCGACAGCGATCGCGGCTGCGAGCCCAGCCTTCAGCCCTGAGGGCATGGCGAAGACCACGAGGCTCGCGTCATCGGCCAGGTCGCCCGGGCCGCCTTCTCGCAACTCCACCCGGGGACCCAGCGCCAGAGCGGCCGCTGCCACCCGTTTCGGCCGCCGGGCCAGCACCGTCAGTCGCTCGACGTGGTCGCACGCCAGGAGTTGGCGGGCGGCCCGGGTGCCGACGGCGCCGAGGCCGACCACCACCGCGTGCAAAGGACTTAGTGGCCCGCAGGGTGCGGATCGGTCACTGCAGCTCCTCGGGCGGCAGCTCCCGCCACCCCCCACGCTTGGGAGGGGTGCCGCCGTAGCCCCGCAGGCGGATCACACCGGCAATGAGGCCAGTCGCAGCCAATGCGAGCATCGCCCGCCGGATCGCTCTCATTGGAGCGATGGTACCCGGCGGCGCCAGGCTCCATCGCCGGGGGCGCCCATCGCTGTTACCGATTTCACATCAAAACCGTGACTTCACTGGCGATAGGGCGGGTAGGGTGGCCCTCAGTTGCCCGGGTCGGTGATCCCCCCCACCGGCTGGCGACGGTTCCGAAGGGCCCGGCTCCCCCCGCTGGGCCCTTCGACGCGTCCAGTACTTGCTCAGGCAGCCGCCGGCAGCGGCGCGCCCCCTCGGTCCAGCCAGCACACCGTCCGCCAGGCACGGGGCAAGCGGCCACGGCGCCCGAACGCCCCTGCGTCAAGGAGCGCCGCGCAGACCGGGCGCAGCGCCTCTGCTCGCAACTGCCGGCGGGCAGGCGAGCGCCGGACCGCGTTCCAGGTCGGCCACGCGGGCAGCCCTACCGTCGCGTAGACACCCGGGTGCACCATCCCGTCGAAGACCCCGGCCATCATCGCCGGGACGAGGTGGCGGACCGCGAAGCGCTCCAGTGGTGACGCCTCCTCCCACAACTCGGGCAGGATCATGCGGCCGAAGGACAGGTGCCGGGCCTCCTCCATTCGGTGGTACTTGTTGACCTCGCGCACGAATGGATCGGTGTCGGGGTGCTCGCTCGAGCGCTTCTGGAGCAGGTCGGGCACCTCCTCGCCGGTGAGAACCAGTACACAGAACAGCGCCCGGCGTCGGATGACCCTCGGTGTCACGAAGCGGTCCAGGCGGCCGAGCAGGCCCCGGGCGAAGGGGTTCCTGGCGGTCGGCGACAGCTGCTCGATCAGCCTCACGAACAGGCGGGAGTGGCGGGTTTCCTCGCCGAGCTCGTGCAGCACGTAGGTCACCCGCGGGTCGGTGAGGTCCCGCCGGGAGGCGATCATCAGCCCGAAGCCGGCCAGGAGGACCGACTCGAAGCGCACGCCAGAATCGACGATGGAGGCCATCTCCTCGCGCGACAGTCGGACCCATTGCTCCTCGCTCAGCTCGAGGTCCAGCCCAGCGACGCTCAGCAGGTCGCGCGGAACGACCATGCCGGGGCCGACCGAGCCCGCCACTTCGACGTCCGGTTCGATGACCCTGCGCAGCGAGGCGGTCGAGAGGCGCTCGATACGGGAGTCGATCCGGGCGGCCTCGGCTGCCGCGGTGGGCGTTTGGGTGTCGATCGACATGGCCCCATTCTCATGGATTTGATGGATTCTGTCAAATCAACTCTTCGTGCTAATATTCCAGGCCGTGGTGCAACTCGGGGCAGAGGTTGGCAAGAGCCTGGCGCTGGCGACCAAGGGGGAGCGGAGCCGCCGGGCGGTCCTCCGCGAAGCCACGGCCCAGTTTGCGGCGGCCGGTCGCCGCGGCACCTCGGTCCCGGCCATCGCGCGGGAGGTGGGGCTCACGTCGAGCGCCGTCTACGCCTATTTCCCGACCAAGCAGGCGCTGTTCGAAGAAGCGATCGACGCCGACGCCGGCGGGCTGATCGCCGATGCCCTCCCTGAGCTGCTCGAAGGCCAGTTCGACCGGGATTTCGCACGGGTCTTCCAGCGTCTGCTGGCGGCGCTTCCTGCCCATCCCCTGGCGCGCCGGGTGCTCGCCGGCGAGGAGGACTCCGGCGTGGAGCGCCTGGCGAGACTGCCGGCGGAGCTCCGCCTGCACGCCGGGCTGAGCCGTGCGCTGCGCCAGGGTCAGGAGGAGGGCACGGTCCGCTCGGACTTGGACGCCGTCACCATGGCAACGGGCCTCGAAGCCATCGTGATCGCCCTGCTCGTGGCGGTCCTCCAAAGCGGTGGCGAGGTCGAGGCCGAGGTCGCTGCGGGCGTTCTCGCCGTCCTCGACGCCGCGGTGCGGCCCTCCAGCTGATGGAGGTGGCGCCCGCCGCGGCAGGTGACGCGGGCGGGCTGGCGGAGGTGCACGTGAAGACGTGGCAGGCCGCCTACCGCGGCCGGATCCCCGACGAAGTGCTGGACTCGCTGTCTGTGGCTGAGCGCCGGCGGCGTTGGAGCGAGATCCTCGAGGCCAGCGAGCCCCCGGCGACGATGACGTGGGTGGCGCGCGAGGCCGGCGAGATCATCGGCTTCGCCTCGGTCTGCCCGACCCGCGACGAGGACGCGGCACCGGGGACCGGCGAGGTGGCGTCTCTCTATGTGTCGGCCGAAGGCTGGGCGGCCGGCGGCGCCATCAAGCTCGACGATCGAGGATCGTTCGTGATGCCCGAAGTTCGCTACAGGCGACGGCTCGACTAAAGCTGTGGACCCTCAGAGCGGAGTCTTTCCACGTCGCTCATGGCTGCGCGTAGCTGGGACAGCCACTCCTGGGAGTGCTCCGCGACGAGCTTGACCGCCCAGGCAAGGGCGTCCGAGCGGGAGCGGGCCACGCCGGCGTCGACGAGAGTGTCGAGCACCTGGCGCTCGGGCTGGCGAAGCCTCGTCATGACCGGCACCGACAGGTGGGTGAAGAGCCTCTCGACATCGCCGATCCTGACGCCCCACGAGACCGTTCGGCCGTATCGGTCCTCGGCTTCGGCGGCTATGGCGATCCGCTCCTCGCGGGTCTCCTCCCGAAACCTGCTGATGCGTCCCTCCGTCGCAGCCGCGGCCTCTTCCTCGCCGGCCGGGGGCGCCCCGAGCTCGCCCACCACGACGATCTCGTCCTTGTCCACCGTCACCGCGGGCTGGCCGGTGAACCAGGCGTCGGGCAGGCGACCGCTGAACCAGGCTGGCGCGTCGGCGGCATCGGGCAGGTCCGCCTGTTGCCAGCCTCCGCGGCGAGCCGCCCGACGGGCGCCGGGGCCCTCCCCGTCGCCTTTGCCACGTCGCCCGCCGCGCCCGGAACGCCCTCGTGCGCCACTTCCGCCCTCAACCCGATAGTAGATCGTCATGATTACTCCCTTCTTGTGATTACATCATTACAGTATCACAGAAAGAGGACACTCGCTAGGCGAACGGCGTGACGACCGGCTGGATCGGGAGCGTGAACTGCTGGGCGTAAGCAGCGCCCACGTTGCCGAGCGAAGGCGGCAGGATCATCTGATGATCCACCGAATCGATCTCATCGACGGGTACGGTCAGGTTCGCGTTGTCAGACTCGGCGGTGAAGAGCAGGTGCATGCCGTGGGTCGCGACGTCCCCCTCGAAATACCTGACGTCGCCCTGGGGGCCGAACTGCTCGTCGGGAGCGGGGTCGGCCGAGCGGGCCGGCTTGGCGGAGTCGTAGGCCGCAGTGCCGGCGATGTTGTAAGGGCTCCCGCCGGGGTTGTGGTTCCAGCAACGCCGTTGGTACACGAGCGATCCGTCGTAAGTGGTTCCGTCGCGGCTCACCGTGCCGTGGTAGCGACTGCTCGGAGCGGGTGCGGGCGAGACCGCCACCGGCTTCCCGCCCACTGCGGCGAATCCCCACGTGGTGGGGTCGGTGCTCCGTGGGTTCACCTGGGGCCCGGGCGAGTTGCCGGTGCCGTCGTCGAAGCAGGAGTCGTCCACGTAGTAGGGCACCGCCTCGACGAGGGCTTGCGCACCGCCAGGGCTCGGAGTGGCGCTTTGGTCGAGGGACCACTTCTCGACCATGCTCCCCGCAGGGCCCGTGAGCTCCTCCCACGACAGCAGCGCAGGCGCCAGTCCCGAGAAGGTGGGGTCGGGCAGGTTGAACGAGCCGTATATGCAATCCCGCGGCGCCCCTACGTTTGGCACCGGGACAGGAAGCGGCGCCGTGCAGCCGGCTTTGTTGGGATTGCCCACCGTCAGCGAGGGCTTGCCCGTCAGAGAGCGCAACGCCCTCCCAAGCTTGTCGTTGCTCGACACCGACACGCCGTTGGGGCCGACGAAGTCGGTGGTGTCGCCGAGCAAGACCGGGTTGATGCCCGTGATCGGCACGCCTTGGGGGTTCTCGGGTTTGTAGTAGGCCGTAACCGCTCCGGCCTTCACGTTCCACTGCGTGTAGATGCCGTCAAGGGGGGGGATGGGATGGACCC
>JBPCRR010000305.1:0-6724 GCA_050996645.1 Acidimicrobiales bacterium
CGTTGATAGGCCGGAGGTGTACGCACCGCAAGGTGTTCAGCCGACCGGTACTAATCGGCCGAGGGCTTGGGGTTACATTGTTTCTCGTGCTCGCTATAGAAGTCTCAAGGACGGCGCGTTGGCGCCACCCTTTGACAACAGGTTTCCGGTGGCCACAGCGGCGGAGTCACACCCGTTCCCATCCCGAACACGGAAGTTAAGCCCGCCAGCGCCGATGGTACTTGGGGGGTTGCCCCCTGGGAGAGTAGGTCGCCGCCGGAATATTTCTGACAAAGGGCCCCGCGCCAATCGGCGCGGGGCCCTTTGCGCGTGCCCGACCGCGTAGGATGCTCGGCCCATGCCGGCGCCCGGAGCACCCCGCCGCGGTTCCCGGTCCGCGACCGGCGGTACGTCCAAGGGCGCCCCGAGAGGCGGCGGGGGAGACCGGCGCACGCTCCCGGCCGAAGGCGCAAGAGATCCCGCTGTCCCCCGCGCCAGACAGCCGAGGCGCCCAACCGACACCACGCCGCCAGGTTCCGCAGATCGCCCCCGGGCCGGGGCTCCGCGAGCCCGTGGTGCGCCGCCTCGCTTCAAGGCTGCGGCTCCCGACGGCCGAGGGCGAGCGGCTGGAAGCAACTCGGAGCACAGAGAGTCCGAGCGCAGCCGTGGCGGCGAGGCGAGGCGCGCTTCTGGCGCCGGCACAACCGGGAAGGCGCCATCGTCGGCTCGATGGGGGGGTGTAGCGCGCCGCGGGGCGCGGGAGCTGCTCCACGACGGCACTGGAGGTCGCCCGGCGACCGAGGTGTGGCGCCAAGCCGTGGGCAGGCTCCGTGACGGCGCAGCTCCCGGCAGCTGGTCACCAGATGAGGAATGGGTTCCCGACGACAGCGGCCGAGCCGCTGCAGCTGGCGCCCGCTCCGGGTCGCGCCGCCGCGGCGGTTCGCCACCGCAGCCCCGAGACCTCGCCACCGGGCGGGAGGGCGTACCCTCACCGGGAGGCGTGCGGCGCACCATCCCCCGGGAGGTCGTCGACGAGCTGTCCGAATCCTCTGGGGCTCGAGGCCCGAAACTGGCACAACGCCTGGCCGACGCCACGTACGCCTACGAGCGGGAGCGCTATCAAGAGGCGCGCCGGATCTTGCGGCGGCTGGTTGGGGAGGCGGTGCCCTCACTGGCCGTACGCGAGCTGCACGGGCTGACCCTTTACCGTCTTGGTCAGTGGGCTCAGGCCGCCGAGGCGCTGGAGGCATACAGGCAGCAGAGCGGTTCCTACGAGCAGCATCCGGTCCTCGCGGACTGTTATCGCGCTCTGCGGCGCTATGGGGAGGCGGAGGCGCTGTGGGAGGAGTTGAGGCAGGGTTCTCCAGGGGCAGACCTCGTGGCCGAAGGCCGCATCGTGGCCGCGGGGTGCAGGGCCGACCGCGGTGACCTGGCGGCCGCGATCTCGCTGCTCGAGCGGGGGACCAAGCGGGTGTCGAAGCCCCAGGCGCGCCACGTGCGCCAGTGGTACGTCCTGGCGGACCTCTACGAGCGGGCAGGGGAGGTACCAAGGGCGCGCGAGCTCTTCAGACGCCTCGAGGCGCTGGCGCCCGGAGCATTCGACGTGGCCCAGCGCGTTCGCGCCCTGCGCTGAGCACCCGGCTGCGCACCCCACGCAGCGCGAGCACACGGCAGGTCCGGGCGTCACAGCCCCCGCCTAGCATCGCCACATCAGGGGCGTACCCCTCCTCGCCGGCCCCGGGCTGGCCCTATCGGTCGTCACGTACCGGGCGACCCATGGAGCTTCGAGCAAGAGGAGGAGATCATGTTGAACCTGGTGGTGTTGGAGGGCGTGCTGGCCCGCCCCGCCGAGCAGCGGGAGCTGCCGTCGGGTACGCGCCTCGTGAGCCTGGAGGTGACGGTGCGCCGGGAGCAGGGCCCCGCCGAGACGGCTCCGGTCGCGTGGTTCGACGCGCCGGCGTGGGCGGCGATGCTCGACGCCGACGCGGCGGTGCTGGTCGTGGGTAGGGTTCGCCGGCGCTTTTACAGAGCCGAAGGCACAACCCGCAGCCGCACCGAGGTGGTCGCTTCCCGCGTCGTGCGTCGCAGCTCGCTCAAGGCGGCGCGAGGCGCGCTTGGCGAGGCGTGTGCTGCGTTGGAAGCCGCGGCCCTCGCCCCGGCGCCGCCGAGGGGGTAGCTCAACACAGCCGCCCCGATCCTGGGCCCGTAGGGCTCCTCGTGGAAGGGCAGGCACCCTACCGGTGCTTCTGAGCCCCTCCGGCCTCGCGGGGTGGAGCGGCGTTGCCGCTGCCCGCGGCGTGGGATCCGCCGCCAGTCTGAGCGGACCCGCCGCCGACCCGAGAGGATCCGCTGGCGCCGGGGGCCGCCGTTGCCGTGGTGTCGGCTCCCTCTGAACCCTGCCCTTGAGCGGCTGGAGCCGCCTCGCCGCCATCGTCGCCGTGCCGGCTAATCGGTGGCTCCTCGGACCCTTCCCCGCCGGCCTCCGCCGCGCCGTGAGTGCCCCGACCCCCGCCGGAGGACGCAGCCGAGGCCGAGCTCAGCCGTGGCCAGAGCGGGTTGAGGCGCGCCATCGCCGCGAGGGCTTCGCCGAGGTCGGTGACCGCGCTGACCACCACTTCGCTGGCGGGGGAGGCGACCTGCTTCTGCAGCGCCCGGTTGACGTCCTCGACCCGCTTGCGAGCGTCGCTGATGCCGCCAACGTACAGGCGGGTCACCTGCTCGAGCCCGTCTGTGATGTCGAGTAGTCGTTTGGTGATCCGTTGGAAGTTGTCCACGCCCTCGCGAAGCATCCGCAGGGTCTCGGGCAGGCTGCGCAGTTCGGTCGTCACCTCCTTGCGCCAGTGGTCGAGCCCTTCCATCCACGGCAGGCCAGGCAGTGTCGACATGTCGGAACGCTACCGCCTCGGGCTGTGGCGATAGCGGCAAACGTGGTAGAGAGGGCGGGGCCCACGCGGGTAGGAACCAGATCGGAGAACTAGCCCACGAGGGGGACGGAGAAGATGGCTGTGGACCGGCTGAGCCCTCAAGACGCGTCGTTCCTGCACATTGAGGACGACGTCAGCCACATGCACATCGCGTCGGTCGGGATATTCGAAGGCCCTCCACCGCGCTACGAGGACGTGGTGGCCATGCTGGCCTCGAAGCTGCCGCTGGTCAAGCGCTACCGCCAGGTCGTCAAGTTCGTGCCGCTCGCGCTCGGACGGCCTGTGTGGGTCGACGACCGGAACTTCAACATCGAGTACCACGTTCGCCACACGGCCCTGCCAGCGCCCGGCGGCGAGTTCGAGTTGCGCAAGCTGGTGGGGCGGGTGATGTCCCAGCAGCTGGACCGGAGCAAGCCGCTATGGGAGATCTGGATGGTCGAAGGCTTGGAGAACGGGCGCTGGGCCCTGCTATCCAAGACCCACCACGCCATGGTGGACGGGGTGTCGGGAACGGACCTCATGAGCGTGGTCATGGACATCTCCCCCGAGCCCCCCGAGCCGGTGGCTGACGATTGGAGGCCGATGCCGGGACCGTCGGATCTCGACCTTGCATTGGAGGCTGTCTCGGAGCTCGCCCTCAGCCCCTACGAGCAGCTCCGCGCGCTTCGTGCCCGGACGCGGGTGCCCCGCCAGGCGGCGCGCAGCGCGCTGGACGCGCTCCAGGGGGTGTCCGCCATGAGGGGCCTGGCCCGGCCAACACCCCCGTCGAGCCTCAACGGACCAATAGGCCCGCACCGCCGCTATGCCTGGGCGTCGTCCACCGTCGAGGAGGTGAAGGCGGTCCGCAAGGGGCTCGGCGGCACCTTCAACGACGTTGTGCTCACAGCCATCACGCGCGGGTTTCGCGATCTCTTGCTTTCAAGGGGCGAATCCGTAGATCGGGTCGTGCGAACGCTCGTCCCGGTGTCGGTGCGGGCCCGGGACGCGAGCGGAAGGGCAGTCGGTGACGGGACCTTCGACAACAAGGTGTCGGCCATGTTCGCCGAGCTGCCGGTGAGCTTGGTCCGCCTCGACGAGACTCTGGCCGCGATCAGTGCGCAGATGGACAACCTGAAGGAGTCCAAGCAGGCCCTCGCCGGCGAGGCGATCACGTCCCTGTCGGGGTTCGCCCCACCGATGCTGCTGGCACTCGGAGCCCGGATCGCCGGCAGGCTGCCTCAGCGGAACATCAACACCGTGACCACGAACGTGCCTGGCCCCCAGCTGCCGCTCTACGCCGCGGGGTGCAAGATGCTCGCTGCCTACCCCTACGTGCCACTCGCGAGCCGGGTGCGGATCGGCGTGGCGATCTTCTCCTACAACGGCCAGGTCAACTTCGGGGTAACCGGCGACTACGACACCGTCCCTGACATCGAGGTCCTCTGCCTCGGCATCGAAAGGGCCATGCGGGAGATGGTCGACCAGAGCGGTTGACCACCGTGGGCCTGGTGGCTGCTGGCTGGAGAGCTACTGGACGGAGCGGTCCTTGCCTTCCCAGTACGGGGCCCGCAGGTCACGCTTGAGGACTTTGAGCGCACCCGAGAGCGGGAGAGGCTCGCTACGGAGCTCCACGGCTTTGGGAACCTTGTAGCCCGCGATCCGCTCGCGACACCACGCCTTGATGTCGTCCTCGGTGGGGCTCTCGCCGGGCTTAGGCACCACGATCGCCAACATGGCCTCGCCCCACTGCTCCGAGGGGATGCCGATGACGGCTACCTGGGCGACGCCGGGATGACTGGCGATGGCGTTTTCGACCTCGGCGGAGTACACGTTTTCACCTCCGGTGACGATCATGTCCTTGACCCGGTCGACCAGGTAGAGGTATCCGTCGGTGTCGAGGTAGCCGGCGTCGCCGGTGTGGTACCAACCTCCGCGAAACGCCTCCTCGGTCTCCTCGGGCCGGTTCCAGTAACGCTGCATGTAGTTGCCTGCCCGGGCGCAGACCTCGCCGGTCTCGCCTGGGGGGAGGATCTTCCCGTCTGGGTCTTGGATGCTGATGACCGATCCGGGCACGGGGCGTCCGGCCGAACGGAGCAACTGGCCCCCGCGGCGGTGGTCGTCGGGGTCGAGAGCGGTGAGAACGCCGCAGTTCTCGGTCATGCCGTAGCCCTGGTAGACGTCGAGGTCGGGAAAGGAGCCGAGCACCCGTTCCAGCAGTGTGGTGGGCATGGGCGACGCGCCATAGGTGAGTATCTCGAGCGAGGAGACGCGCTCAGCGTCGAAGTCCGGGTGGTTGATCAGCATCTGCACCATGGTGGGGACCATCACGGTCATCGTCACCCGCTGGCGCTCGATCACATCGAGAACCGCGGGCGGGTCGAACATCGGCACGTACGTGGTCAGGCCGCCGACCGCTGGCACCGCCAGGATCGCGCCAAGAGAAGCGGCGTGGAACATCGGGGTCTGGTGCAGGTACACGAGGTCCTCGTCCATGCCCCAGGTGGTCGCGACCTTGTAGATGTCGAGCATGAGAGCTCGGTTGTCGAGCACGACTCCCTTGGGAAGACCGGTGGTCCCCCCGGTGTACATGAGGATGGCGGGGTCGTCCTCCTCCGGCTCCTCCGGCAGGGAGGCCTCGCCGGCGGCGAGGAGCTCCTCGTAGGCCACGTCGTGCGCGGCTTCGCCTGAGCCGATGAGGACCACCTGCTCCAAGCCGGCGTCTGCACGCACCTTGTCGACGAGGGGGGCGAACATGGCGTCGGTGAAGCACACCCGGCAACCCGAGTCCTTCAGGATAAACGTCAGCTCGGCCGGCGCCAGCCTGAGGTTGAGCGGGTTGATGATCCGCCCGGACAGGAAGCTTGCGTGGTACAGCTCGAGGTAGGCATGGCTATTGAGCGCCAGCACGGCGAAGCGGTCACCGCGGCGGACCCCGAGCTGGCGCCCTAGCGCGTCCGAGAGCCGCAGGACCCGGTCGAGGTGCTCGTGGTAGGTGGCGCCGAAGGCGCCGTCGACCGATGCCTGCTTGCTGGCGTGGCGGCCGACAGTCGGCAGCAGATACTGGTGGTACACGAGCTCCTTCATACCCCCGGGCCTCCGTGGTTGTCGAATGTGGGCTTGTCGAATGTGGGGGTGTCGTGCGTGGCGCTCATCTTGGCAAGCTTCCGCCGGGCTGGGGCAAACCCGCTCTCGCTGCCGCCAGCTCCTCCAGCAATGCGGCCACCCCGTCCTGATCGTTCGATGGAAGTACCCGCTCCACCATCGCGAGGACGTCGGAGATCGCGTTCGCCGGGGCCATGGCGGTCCCGGCCCAGCCGAGGATCGACAGATCGTTGTGGTTGTCCCCGATTGCGATCACCTCGCTCACCTCCACTCCGAGCCGGTCGCACACCCGCTCCATGGCGAACGCCTTCGAGATGCCCGGCGCGCCGATGTCCACCCAGTCGAGCCCCGAGGTGGTGACGACGCCTTCGGCACCGACCTCGCGCTCCAAGCGCTCGATCAGCTCGGCTGCCCCCAGTCCGGGGAGGCGTGCTATGAGCTTCACGCAGCCGGGCCCGAGCGCAGAGTCGATGTCGTCCACTTCGTCCAGGCGCTCCTGCCAGTCGACTGGCACCTCGAAGAAGTTCCTCTCACGGCAAAAGCAGTCGAGGTTGTCGACGGCGAAGCGAATCGCAGGCTCGACGTGGCGAATGGTGGCCACAAGGCTGCGGGCCACCTCGCCGGCGAAGGCGTTCACCTCGAGGACGCGCCCGGCGTCGACGTCCACGATCGCGGCCCCGTTGGAGCACACCCCTAGGGGTCCGAGCCCCGCGGCGGACGCGAGGTGCCAGGTGGCCTGC
>JBPCRR010000315.1:0-4323 GCA_050996645.1 Acidimicrobiales bacterium
GTCGGCAAGAGGCCCTTTGTTCCCCCAAGCGACCCCCGCCACCCTCGGCACCGCCCACCTGACGGCGACGGGCAACACAACGATCGCCGCCCCGACGGCGACGGCCGCCTCGACAGCAACCACCGCCCCGAGCCACACGGCCCAGGCGATGCCCGCGACCAGAGGAGCCGCCCGCCTCCACCGCTGCCGGCCGCATGAGCCCCGCGGCGCGAGCCGCTGCAGGAGCCGCCGCGGCGGTGACCCTGGTCACAAGGGACATTGGCGCTAACGTCTAGGGCGTCCCGCGAGCACTGGAGGCCCATGAGGATCCAAGGGTCACGTGCCCTGGTGGCAGCGGGAGAACCGAATCAATGAAAGAGGACGCCCAGACCATGCGTGCCCGCGTCGCGGTCATAGGAAGCGGCTACGTGGGCACGGTCGTGGCAGCGTGCTTGGCGCACGTGGGTCACCAGGTCGTGGGTGTGGAAGCCGACGAGGAGAAGCTCGCGGCACTCGCCGGCGGAGCGGCGCCGTTCCACGAGCCAGGCCTCGACGACCTGCTCCGTTCCTCGATCGAGGCTGGACGGCTCCGGTTCAGCTCGGACTTCGGTGAGGCGATGGACGCCTCGGACGTGGTCTTCATCTGCGTGGGTACGCCGACCGGTCCAGACGGCCTCCCGGACATGACGGCGATGATCGGGGTGGCCCGCGCCCTCGCCGGGAACCTTCGTCATCACCATGTGCTGGTGACCAAGTCCACCGTGCCGATCGGCTCGGGGCGCTGGCTGGCGTCGGTGATCGAGGACACCATGGCCGAGCCCGAGAGATCCAGGGCCCTCTTCAGCGTGGTGTCCAATCCGGAGTTCCTGAGAGAAGGCAGCGCAGTCCAGGACTTCCTGCACCCCGACAGGGTCGTGCTCGGCAGCGACGACGAGGAGGCCCTCGAGCTGGTCACTGCGGTCTACCGTCCGGTCCTCGACCAGGAGATCCCCGGTTCCAAGCACCGAGTAGAAGCGGTGCCCCTCGTGCTCACCGACCTCGTCACCGCAGAGATGACCAAGTACGCCTCGAACGCGTTCTTGGCCACCAAGATCAGCTTCGCAAACGAGATGGCCAGGCTGTGCGAGCACGTCGGCGCCGACATCACCGAGGTCACCGCCGGGATGGGACTCGACACCCGGATCGGCGGCCAGTTCCTCGACGCCGGCCTGGGCTGGGGTGGCTCCTGCTTCGGCAAGGATGTCCTCGCGCTCATCAACACCGCGACCGACTACGGGTACCGCACGCGGATCCTCCAAGCGGTGATGGACGTCAACAACGACCAGCGCCACCTCGTGGTCGACCAGCTGCTCCGCCATCTGAAGACCCTGCGGGGGGCACGGGTGGCGCTGCTTGGCTTGGCGTTCAAACCCGGGACAGACGACCTGCGTGACTCGCCGGCGGTCGACGTGGCCAAGCGCCTCGTGGCCCGGGGCGCGTTCGTCCATGCCTATGACCCCGTGGTGGATCTGGTGCCCGACGTGCCCGAGATCCGCGTCGCTGCCGACGCCTACGAGGCAGTGTGGGGCGCCGACGCTGTCGTGTTGGCCACTGATTGGTCCGAGTTCCTGTCGCTCGACCTGGCCCGGCTGCGAACCGCGACCCGCGGCGACCTGTGGTTCGACGGCCGCAACAACTTCGATCCCGAGGCCGTGCAGCGCGCCGGTTTTCGCTACGTCGGAATAGGCCGGGGCGTCAAGGTGAGGGGCACCGGGGCGACCCGAGTGAGCCACGACAAGCAGGACAGAGAGGTCGCGGACAGCCCGGCTGCTCCCGTCGACTGAGAGCCATCGGGCCTCTGCCCGCCCACACGCGCCTCAGGTATGCAGCCGGCCCCCAACGTGCGTTTGCGAAGGCCAGACGCTCTCGATCCGGAGCCCGCCGCCCGGACCACCTTGCGAGTGGTCGTCGTCGGCGGTGACCACGACGCGGTCGCCTCGCCGACTGCACCTTCGCCGACGGTCACGTCAACGATCCCGGCATGGCCGGCTCGCCCGTCAAGCTCACCAACCCGGCGGGCCTGATTCGGGCTCATCGCCTCGATCTCACAGCCAACCAGCAGCCAAGCCACGCTTGCCTGGCGGGTATCGCCGCGCCAGGCGTCGGCGACCACGGGGGCAGGGACGATGGGGACGGCCGCTTTGGCCATGAAGCCGACGTGCTGTGCCCACATGCGCCGATCGTTTCGCTGTCCTGCGACGAGGGCCCCCGTGTCGTAGGTGACCCCAGCCATCACGCCGAACGCTTCGACGGAGAGCGGCCGAGCAGCTCCCGCGCCTGGGCCAAGCCCTCGGCGACCTCCTTGCTCAGTCAGCGGCCCGTGTTCGGACTCCCACTCCGCGGCGCCTCGACATCCCGCCTCTAGCCGGAGGCGGTGCGATGCCGTTTCGGCTATCGAGGCGCTAAACGTCGTCCCGGCTCCGGCAGCCGCCTGGTCGATCGCCTTGGTCAAGTCCGGTGGAAACGAGACCGATCGCTTGTCACGCTCGGCCATCCAGAGTGGTAGTACCGCAGGCAGACGGGCAACGCAGATTGTTCGTCCGGCCAACCCGTGACGGCGGGCGCACCGTTGCGCCACCCGCCTGTGTGGAAGCACGGGGGCTGTCGACGAGGCCGGAGTTGTCGCGGCGAAGCAGCAGTAGAGTTTGGCCGATGGCGGACGACAGTCACGACCCCGAGCCGCCGCGCTGGCAAGCGCCGGGCTGGTACCCCGACCCGGGGGCGCCGCAGCACCAGCGGTACTGGACCGGAGACAGCTGGGCTCCGATGGCATATCCCGCCCCGGGCGGCTTCGCGCCCGAGCCTCCAGGGCCAGCCCCAGGTGCGGCGCCCCCGTGGGCGAACCCAGACGATCCGGCGCCGACCGCGTGGTGGCCCGCGCCCGCCGTCCCTGGCTCCGTGCCGCCAGGGCAGCGGCCCGGCTTGAGCGGCGCGGGCTTGGTGATGCTGCTCGTCGCGGTGTTCGTCTTGGTCGCCACGGCCTCGGCTGCGATCGTGGCGGGGACCCACCACGGCCGGAGCTCGGCGACCCCAGGGCGGTCCGGATCCCCGTCGGGTCAGCCCGGGGCGAGCGCTCCGGCTGCGCGGGGGCCCACCACGACGGGCCCGGTCGACCCCGCTGCGGGGGTGCTGTCCATAGCCGTGCTCGGCCAAGGCGACCTGCCCCCCGGGACGCCGCTGGATGTCATCCCAGGTGGGGACCAGGTCCGAGGGACTAGCACGCTGGATCTGTGCAACGGCGCTTTCCCGAGCGAGTCCTTGCGCACCGCCCGGCTGCAAGTAGCGGCCTCGGACGCGCAGGGCATCCCCTCGCTCAGCACCGAAGCAGTCCTATACAAAGACGCCGCCGCGACCTCGCAGGCCTTCGCCGAGCTGCGCCGCGCCGCCGCCACCTGCCCGTCTACGCCCGTGGTGAGCCCCGTTGGCGAACCGACCGTCACCACCCACTTCAAGCCCCCCCCCGACGGAGCGTGGCCTCAGGTCGCCGGCGTCGACCGGCTGGCGTACGAGTTCGTCGCCACGGACGCCTCTGGTCAGTCGACCCACGACATCGCCGTGTACCTTCGGCGGGGAAGGTTGCTAGAGGGCGTGTACTTCCAGGCTCCGGATGACGCCCAGCTCAGCGTCGACGGCCAGACGAGCATCCCGGGGATCGTCAACGTGCTCGCCACCCGGATCGCCAAGCTGCCTAACTCGCAGGTCGTGTAGGACCCGGTGCGCGGCGACACCGACGACTCGGCTGGCGGCGGCAGGTTGCTGATATGGATCGCAGTGGAGCGTTCCATCCGCGCTGTGCTGCTCATTGGCGTCGGGATCGTCCTGGTCACCCACACCCACACCGACTGGGCGAAGTCGATCACCACCATCGCCCGCCACGTCGGGCTCGACCCCACCAGCAACGGCATCGCCCGGATCACCGGCGCAGCGCACAGGCTCACCCCTCACAAGATCGGGGAATACGGCGTCATCGCCATCGCCTACGGGGTGCTGGAGGGCACCGAGGGCTACGGGCTGTTCCGCCGCCGGCGCTGGGCCGAGTGGCTGACGGTGGTGGCCACGACGCTCCTGCTCATACCCGAGATCGACGCGTTGTTGAACAAGGTCACCCCGTTTCGCCTCGTGGCACTGGTCCTCAACGTGGTGATCGTGGCTTACCTGCTTTACCGTCTCCGCCGGACCTCGGACAGACTGGGGTCATGACCGCCACCCAGTCCCCTCCCGTTGTCGCCGACCACGCAGCCCTCGTCAGTCGGCTGCGAGCCACCTTCGACTCCGGCGCCACGCGCCCACTCTGGCGGCGGGGCA
>JBPCRR010000377.1:0-2766 GCA_050996645.1 Acidimicrobiales bacterium
ACCTGAAACGCCGTGTAGTTGCCCACCACGTCAACCTCTTTCCCAACCCCTGCGGCATCGCCGGCCAATCGGATGGCGGCGAGCGGATCGGGCTCGTGGCGGTGGTCGACCTCGGCGTAGTGGAGCCTGACCGCCAAGTCGCGGCTGCGCTCTCCGCTGGCGACCACCAGCCGCCCCCTCAGCGCTTCGAACGGCACGTCCCACAGCCACGACGGGTCGCGCCCGTCGGCGATGCGGGAGTTGATCGCCACCACGACCAGAACCGGCGGCGGGGCGAGCACGTCGAGGACCTCCAACCACCCCGCCGGGTTCTTGGCGAGCAACAACCTCACCTCCAGGCCGTTGACCGCCACCGTTCGGTAGCGCCCGACGACCTCCGTCGTCGCGCCCATCGCCGCCACGGCGGCCGCTGGTTCGACCCCCATCAGGCGGGCCGCGCACAGCGCCATCGCAGCGTTGGCCTGGTTGGCCCGCCCCGGCAAGGCCATCTGCAATGGAAAGCGCTCGCCAGCGGAGGTGACGACCACGCCCCCCTCCAGCCAGACATCGAGCGCCGGACGGGCCAGGTCGCACGACGAGCACCGCCACCCGCCGGCCCCGGTCGGAAAGTCGATGCGGCCCCCACAGCCCGGGCAACCCCCCGCATCCGCCGTCCACGGCTGGCCGGCGCCCACCCACGTCACGCGCCGGCTGCCCGACGCGCCCCAGACCACCAGCGGGTCGTCGGCGTTTGCCACAACCGTCGCGTCGGACGCCTCGTCGCCGGCGAACGTCCGTCGCCACGAAGCCGCCAGCATCCTCACCTCGTTGTTCCGGTCAAGCTGGTCGCGCGTCAAGTTGAGCAGCGCCACCACGGCGGGGTGGGTGGAGCTGACCACCCGCGACAGCCACGCCTCGTCCACCTCGAGCGCGGCGGGAACGCCGGCGGGGGCCGAAGCCAGCGCCGCCGCCAGGCCGGGGGGGAGGTTGGCGCCGAGCACGTTGGTGACCACGGGGCCGCTCGTCGACAGCGCCGACGCCAACAGGCTCGTCGTCGTGGTCTTGCCGTTGGTGCCCGACACCAGCGCCACCCGCCGGGCTCGCGCCAGCTCCTCCAGCGCGCGCGGGTCCATGGCGAGGATCGCCCGGCCGCCCACGACCGAGCCTCCCCCGCGCCCGAGGCGGCGCGACAGGTTCGCGGTCGCGGTGCCCACCCGCGCGGCAACCCGGGTCCGCGCCGGCAGCCGATGCGCGCGGCCAGGGTCTGGCGGGGCTGTACGGGCGATGGGCGCAGGGTATATGAAGCTCGCTGCCGCGCCTGTCTCAGCGCGGGCCTATTGGGCCGCCCCGTTGCCTGGCGGCGCGCCGTTGTTGAGCGCCTGCTGCAGCGGCGTGGACAGCCCAGACAGCAGGCTGGAAAGCTCGAGGGGCAGCACGAACTTCGTCGACGGCGAGGAGCCGATCTGCTTGAGGGCTTCGAAGTACTGCAGGGTCATCGTGTTGGCGTCCACACCTCGCGCCGCGTCGAAGATCCGCTGCAACGACTGTGAGAAGCCCTCCGCGTTGAGGATCGACGACTGGCGCTGGCCTTCGGCGGACAGTATGGCCGACTGCTTCTGGCCCTCGGCCACCGTGATAGCCGCCTGCTTCTGTCCTTCTGCTTCGGTCACCACCGCCCTTCGGGTCCGCTCGGCGGACATCTGGCGGGTCATCGCTTCGAGCACGCCCGGGGGCGGGTTGATCTCGCGAACCTCGACGTTGGTGACCTTGACGCCCCAGCGCTCGGTGACGTCGTCGAGCTTGACGCGCAGGTGATCGTTCATCTCCTCACGTTTGGACAACACGTCGTCGAGCGCCATGTCGCCGACCACCGAGCGCAACGTGGTCGCGGCGATGTTGAGAGCCGCCCCGGTGAAGTCCCTCACCGCGTTCACCGACAGCACGGGGTCCAGCACCTTGTAGAAGATGATGAAGTCGATGGCTATCGACGCGTTGTCCCGCGTGATGGCGGTCTGATGGGGGATCTCGAGGTACTGCTCCCTCAGGTCGACCCAGGTGGCGCGGTCGGTGATCGGGTTGAGCACGATTAGGCCCGGCCCCCGGGCGCCGATGGACCGCCCGAGCCGGAACACGACCACGCGTTGGTACTCCCGCACGATCTTGATCGCCGACACGGCCATGACTAGGAGCAGCACGGCGACTGCGGCGATGGCGATCCCGACAATGGCGATCACCGCCGCGGCCCTCCAGGGCGCGGTCGGCCCAACCGACCGATGGGTGGCGACTTCAACATTGGCTGCCTCCTTGTCGTTGTTCGGATGGGTTGTTGTCCGAGGACGGCTCCAGCGCCTCAGGTCCCGGCACCGTGCCGCTCTCGGACCACACCTGCAGCCGCAAACCTTCGGCTGCGATCACGTGCACCGTGGCGCCGGCGGGCAGCCGGCCGCTGTGGGAGATCGCCGACCAGGTCTCGCCTCCCACTCGCACCACGCCGGCGGGGTCCAGGGCCGTGACCGCCACTCCGACGGCGCCCGCCACAGAGCGCGCCTTGGCGAGGGGCATGGCCCGGGCTCGCAGCGCCGCTCCCCCGAGCGCCGCGGCCACCGAGACCAGCGCCGCGCTCGCGCCGACCAGCCACCACCCCGCCACCGCTTCGTGGCCCGACGCGGCGGTGATGGCCCACACCACCGCCAAGACGGCTGCCGGCGCCAGCACCAGCCCCGCGTGTCCACCGGCGTGCGCGCACGACATCCCAGCAAGGGCAAACAGCGACAAAAACACCAAGAC
>JBPCRR010000384.1:0-18718 GCA_050996645.1 Acidimicrobiales bacterium
GCCTTTGCCCGCTTCGCGGAGGCGCCCGGCAACGATCGTCTGGCACTGGCCGCTTGCATGCGCCGGCCGACTGAGCCACTCAGCGCGCAGGACCTAGCCGGTCTGCACCGCCCTGTCCTGGTGGTCCTGGGGGACCGAGACTTTGCAGGTCCAGCCGACCCGCTGATAGCCGCCCTGCCGAACGCCCGCCTGGAGTCCTTGACGGGGGTGGACCACTTCGCCACCCCGAAGGACTTCAGGTTCATGGCTGCGGCGCTCGACTTCCTGGCGCTGGCTTCGGCGTAAATGACGTCTCAACACAGCTCGCCGCGGCGGAGCTTTCCAGTGGTGGTCCGTGGCACGCTTTCGGCGAACACGACCTCGCGCGGCACCTTGTAGCGGGCAAGGTTGGAGCGGACGAAGTCCTTGACGGCCGACTCGTCGAGGGTCGCGCCCGCCCGTAGCACGACGATCGCTCGCAGCCGTTGACCGAACTCCTCGTCGGCCACTGCGGTGACCGCAGCGTCGGTGATGTCGGGATGGCCGACCAGCAGCTCCTCGATCTCGGCGGGGTAGACATTCTCTCCCCCCGATACGATCATGTCGTCGTCGCGGCCGTCGATGAAGAGCCGTCCCTGGTCGTCGAAGTGGCCGACATCGCCTATCGACATCAGCCCATCCACCGTCTCCTTGCTGCCGCCTCCCGTGTAGCCCTCGAACTGTCCAGGGTTGCCCACGAACACTCGACCTACGACACCGGGTGGGGCGTCCTGGCCGTCCGCCTCCAACACGCGAACGGCGATCCCCGGCAGTGGGCGTCCAGCGGTTGCTGGCGCGTCCTGGAGGTCGGCGGGGCCGGCAATGGTGGCGAGGGCAACCTCCGTGGAGCCGTAGACGTTGTAGAGAACGGGGCCGAAGCGCTCCATGGCGGCGCCGGCAAGAGATGCGCCGAGGGCCGATCCGCTCGACGCTATGTATCGCAGCGACGACGTATCGGAGGCATCCAGGGCGGCAGGGTTCAGGGAGAGGAGGCGTTGGAGGAGGACCGGTACGAGCACGAGCCCGTCAGCGCGCTGTTCGGCCACGGCAGCCAAGGTGGCCTCGGGATCGAAGTTGCGCTGCAGAGTCACGGTGCACGACAGGGTCAATGCGATCGCCAGATTGCTCAGGCCCCAGGCGTGGAACAAGGGAGCGCCGATCACCACCGTGTCGCGGGCCCTAAAGGGTATGGCCTCGAAGACCGCCCCCGCCGTCGATGCTCCTTTGACACCCTCGCGGCGTGCCCCCTTGGGCGTTCCGGTCGTGCCCGAGGTCAGGATGACCGTGGCGCCTTGGTGGCGGGGCGGAGCCTGCAGCCACAACGACCAGTTGGCCGCCATCTCCGACATCTCGGTCTCCGAGATGCGGCAGTTCGCCTTGCAGTCGGCAACCAGGTCGGTGAACTCGTCGTCGTGCAGGATCGCCGTGACCCCCTCCCGTTCACTGACCGAAGCGAGCTGGGGGCCAGCGAAGCCGGTGTTCAGATAAACGATGTCGGCTCCGAGGCGGGAGGCGGCGACGAGACTGCGCACGAAGCCGCGATGATTCCGGGCGAGGATGCCCACGACGCTCCCGGTGCCGATGCCTCTGTCGTGCAGGCCGCGCGCCAACGCGCCGCTCGACATCCAGAGGCTGGCGTAGCTCACCTCGCCGAGGTCGTCTTTGACCGCCACGGCGAGGGGGTATCGCGCGGAGGCCGCGGCGACCCCGCCGGCCAGGGTCGCTCCCCATGGAAGCGCCGCCAGGGCGGCCCTTGCCAGGCGGTCAGGGCGCTCGGGGATGATCGCCGCACGAGCGACGGCCAGCGCGGCGCCCAGAGGTGAGGAGATACCCGTTGGCATTGGCTAGCCCTTTCAAGGTTGGTGGGCCCCCGGCGACGTCGGGAGGCTAGCGCGCCGTCCGGATGTGCGGGCAGGCTGAGGGGGTGGCGGAGGTGACGATCACAGCAGCACTCGTTGCTGAGTTGGTGCGGGCTCAGTTTCCTGCCTGGGCTGACCTTCCGCTTCGGCCGGTGGAGGTTGACGGCTGGGACAACCGGACCTTCCGCCTCGGAGACGACATGTCGGTCAGGCTCCGGAGCAGCGACATCTACGCGGCCCAAGTCATCAAGGAGCACCGATGGCTGCCCGTGCTGGCGCCCCGGTTGCCCCTAGCCATTCCTCAACCGTTGGCCTTGGGTGAGCCGAGTGCGCCGTTCTCCGGGCGCGCTCGCCGAAGCCCGCCGCCTGGGGGTGGGGGCCTTCCATCTCAACAGCGGGCTCCTCACCCACGCCGACGCCATCGTTGCCGGCCGTGGCGGCGACCGCGCCGCAGCCCGGCGGATGGCCATGCCTGCGGAGGGTGAGTTCGTCAACTGCTCGCTGTGGGCTGACGTGGCCCGCCTCCTGGTAGCGGAGTCGGCGGCGGCCGGCGGGTGGGATCAGCCCCGGTGGTGGCTAAAGGGCGTCGGTGAGCGCTTGTCTCGAAGTGGGCTACCCCTGCTGGCCCGGCGCTGCCGGGACCTGGGCGGGGGACCGGAGCGATGGGCGGGCTTGGGGATCACCGCCAGAGAGGCCGACGTGCTCAGCCTGGTCGTAGAGGGACTGGCCAACAAGGAGATCGCGGCCCGCCTGTCCGTCTCGCCCCGCACCGTCGAGAAGCATGTCGAGGCTTTGCTCCGCAAGCTCGACGTCCGGTCACGGGTCCAACTCGTGGCGGTCGCCAGCGGTCAGGTCGAATGGTTGTCTACGTAGAAACGCCGTTCGGGACATCCAGCCGTACGTGTTCCTACCGATGCGCCACGACGGCCAGCAATCGCAGGATGACCGTGAACCCATCATCACCAGGAGGAGAAGTCATGCTGCTAGTCAAGAACCTCGACACACCCGACGAGAAACGCAGTTTCGATCACGGCCAGATCCAATCAGTCAGCCTCGGAGGGGTCACCGTCGGCCGGGCGATACTCCGCCCCGGATGGCGCTGGTCGCAGGACGTCAAGCCACTCGTGGGCACAGACTCGTGTCAAGCCACCCATGTTGCGGTCATCGCGTCCGGCCGGTTCCAGGTACGCATGGACGACGGTCACGAGCTCGAACTCGGTCCGGGCGAAGCGCACATAGTCGGCCCTGGGCACGACGCCTGGGTGGTCGGCGACGAACCATGCGTGATTTTCGACTTCGAGGGCTCGCCCAACACAGGCGCCCGTGTGACGGCCTGCCCGTGCGGTGTGTCATTCCGCATCGAGAGCGACGACGCGCTTGACCATCTGGTGGCCGCGGTGCAGGAGCATGCCGCCGGCTCACACGATTCGGCACCGACTCGTGAGCACATTTTGTCTGAGTTGACCACAGCCTGAAGAGCAGGGGGTGGGAGAAGGCGGCCGGCGCCGGCGGGGTGGGTAACTGCCTGCCCACCGCGCCGCGCCTTTGAACCGCCACGATCCGGTAGAGGGGGGATCTTGCACATGAAGGCGCTCGTGGTCTGCGTTCCCGGCGCGGGGCACGTGAATCCCCTAACGTCCGGAAGTTCAGGAAAACTGAAGGGTTCTCGGGGCGAACCCAAGTGTCCTTCGGGGCCGTCGGATGGGGTGGACGCTTCGGTTCGGTCCCGACCGGCGGATCATGGCGCGGCCGCGGCGGCGTCGGTGTGAAGCCGGTGTGCTACTTGGTAGATGTTGCCGAAGGCGTCGCTGAACATGGCGCGCCGGTCGCCGTAGGGGGTGTTGAGAGGCGCTTCGATGCTGGTGGCGCCGGCCTCTATGGCCAGCTGGTAGCACACATCGGCGTTCTCGACGTAGATGTAGAGGAACGACGGGAAGGCTTCGCGCTCGGCCGTCGAGCTGACCATGATGACCGAGTCCCCGACCTGCACGTCGGTGGGCCGGCCTGGCTGCAAGTTGCCGGTGGCGTCGAAGACCGTTTGGAGGAACCCCACGGCCGCCTCGACGTCGTCGACGAAGACCCGCGGCGTGACGGTGCGGTAAGGCGCCGGGGGTTCGATGGTAGCCATGGGCAGACTCTCTCACTTGCAGCCGCGGAACACTCGCGTGGACCCGGCTTTCGGTGTGGCACAAGACCGCAGACGAGATACTCGACACGCTCGCCGCATATTGCCAACGAATCTCTGGCTCAGGTCACTAGTCGCCCGCGCCGGTGCGGGAATCGTGCTCGATCCGGGGGACGTGACGCCGGAAGCCGACCGGCAAGCCCTGAACTCCCTCCTTGACAGTTCGTCGTACGCGAGCGCAGCCCGGCGCATCGCATCGCAAGTAGGTGTCCTGCCCGGTCAGGAGGAAATAGCGCAGGAACTCCGCCGTCGATACAGCGGCGACGACCTGCAGCCTGGTGGCCGGGCTGCCGAGATTTGAACCTCCGTGTCGTTCTACACCAGCGCGGCGCAGACCTCGGATCCGCCGTACCTAGTCACGATAACTGTGATTATCGAGACTATCGTGGATCGGCAGACTGGTGCTAGACCGGAGGCCTTGCCTACCCCTCCCTATCAGGAACCGGGATCCAGCGTTGCCTTCTGGGCAGTGTTCGGCGTGTTCTGGGTGGGCGAGTATGCGATGCGCTGGCGGAGCCGGTTCAACCCGAGCGGGGCACGAACCGAGAGGCTGAGCTTTCTGGTGATAGTCGGGACCATAGGCGCCGGGGTGGCCGGCGCCCTTGTCCTGGCAAGCTGGCGAACGACCGAGATCATCGGTGGTCGCTGGCCGGTGTTCGTCATAGGGCTGGCGATGATGATTGCCGGGGTAGTCATCCGGCAATGGGCGATCCTGGTCCTCGGCCGATACTTCACCGCAGACGTGCGGGTGCACGCGGATCAGGCCGTCATCGAGACCGGCCCGTACCGGTGGGTGCGTCACCCCTCCTATAGCGGGCTGATCATCTTCTTCGTAGGCCTCGGCCTGGCCTTGACCAACTGGACCTCACTGGCGCTGCTCGCAGTCGTGCCTACCTTCGGCCTAGTCGTGCGGATTCACTCCGAGGAGCGCGTGCTCCTCGGGGGGTTGGGCGAGCCCTACGCGCGGTTTGCCGCGACACGCAGGCGGCTGTTTCCTGGCGTGTGGTAGCCGCCCCTATCTGGGCTCCCCCGCCGCGGGCACGGCGGGCGCAGGCGATGGGGGGCCCGGGCGGCCGCGCGTGAGGGTTTCAGAGGTGAGGCGCTCGGCACGGAGCGCGCTGCGACGTACCTTGCCAGCGTCGTCGCGCAGAGGCGTCGCGGAGCGCTCGAAGTCCCGGGGGATCTTGTAGGCCACGAGCCTCGAGGAGAGGTGGTCGCGCAGCTCCTGATCGCTGACCGCGCTGGCGGTCTCCACGATCGCATGCACCACGCTCCCGTACTCCTCGTCGGGCAGGCCTACGACACACGACGACAGCACAGCTGGATGCTCCTCCAGCGCCGCTTCGATCTCGGCGGGGTACACGTTGGCCCCGCCCACCAGGATCATGTCCGCCTGTCGATCTGCCAGATAGACATAGCCGTCCTCGTCGAAGTAGCCCATGTCCCCGAGAGACTCCCAACCGTCGTGGCTGCGGGCCGACGCCCCGACGTAGCGGTAGGTGAGGTGCCCCGGCGCCGGCCGCATCCAGATCTCGCCGGTATACCCCGGCCCGAGGATGGCTCCGTCGGGCGACTCGACGCGCATCTCCCCCGCCACCACTCGCCCCACCGATCCCGGGTGGGCCAACCACTCGGTGCCGCCGATCACCGTAACCGCCTGGCCCTCGGTGCCCGCGTAGAGCTCCATGATCTTCTCCGGCCCGAGCCAATCGATCCAGGCCGCTTTGACGTGGGGAGGGCACGGGGCTCCCAGGTGGTAAGCCGTCCTCACCGAGGACATGTCGCGCGCAAGGCGCTCGGGGTCGGGAAGGCGCAGGATCCTGTGCATCATGGTCGGGACCAGGTAGAGCCACGTGACCCGGTGGGCCTCCACCAGCTCTAGGCACGCGGCTGCGTCGAAGCGCGGCATGACCACCACGGTCCCCCCGAGCAGCAGGGCCATCAGCGAGAACATGAACGGGCCGTTGTGGTACAGCGGCCCGGTGCACAAGAAGACCTCTCCGCGCCCGAGGCGCAGCATCGGAGCCCCTGCGGTGACAGTCTCGAGGGTGCCCGGTGTGGTCGACAAGATCAGCTTCGGCCGGCCGGTACTACCTCCCGACGTTGGCGCCTTCCAGGACGGGGGAACCCACGGCGGCAACGGATCGTCAGGCAGGCTTGGAGGCGGCTGGTAGCCCGCAGGCAGCCAGGGGCGGTCTCGGCCAGGGTCGAGGCCTATCACCACCGCCGGGTCGGCGACCTCCAAGAGGCTGCTCAACTCCCCCGGTGGGAGGCGGTAGGAGACCGGCTGGGGAATGGCGCCCAGCTTCCATGTCGCCGCGACCGCCTCGTAGAAGGCCAAGCCGTTCGGCAGTGCGATGGTGACCAGCGAACCCTCCCCCACCCCGAGCTCCGCCAAGCGACGCGCAAGGCGGTTCGACCCGCTCGCCAGCTTCGCCCATGACAGCGATTCGGTGCCGCAGAGCAGCGCAGTCGCCGAGGGATCTGCCTCGGCCAGTCGGTCCAAGGCGACCCCAAGCGGCGTGGCGGCCTCGGGCAACGGGGCGGCCTCCATTGCTCCGACGATAGGGCGCTGCGACGATAGAGGCGACGTGAAGGCAGCAGCCATCAGACGTGGAAGACTCGGCCCAACGTGATCGACCCAGTCGTCAAGCGCGCCATGGGCCAGATGATCCGCGGGGTTCAGGTCGTGGCCACGAAGGCCCGTGGTACGACCCGTGCGTACACGTCGCACTGGGTCAGCCAGGTGGCGTTCGAAGAGCCCCTCGTGATGGCCTCGGTCTCCCCGAAGCACGACACCTACCCTTTGATGAGCGAGGCCGGTTGGTGGACGATCTCGGTGCTCGCCGCCGACCAGATCGATGTCGGGCAGTACTTCTCGTACCCAGGACGGCGCTTTCAGCACCTGATGGGCGAGATGCTGACCGAGGTCGATGGGTTCCCCGTCGTGCGCGACTGCATCTCGTGGCTTCGCGTCGAAACCATCGACCGTCGCCCCATGGGCGATCACGAGCTGTTCTTCGGCCGCGTCGTGGCTTCGGGCACCGGGAGGCTGCGAGAGCCCCCACTGCTCTACTCATCCCGGCACGGCTGGCGGGTAACCGGCGACAAGGCGCGCCCACCCGGCGTGTCGGTGCGCGACCAGCTCCTCGCGAGGCTCGAGGCGGCGGGCCTCGATCCCGGCGCCGGCGGCGACGACGACGATGACGCCGACTAGGTCCGCGTCCCGGCCTCCGGGCAGGGTTAGCCTCGAACGGTCCCAATGCCGCGCCGCCGCCTCAACCCCGAGTCCTCGCTGGCCGACGCGGCCGCAGCGTGGCTGGTTTACCTCGGAGCCAGCAAACCCTCCCCCGCGACGCTCGCGGCGTATCGGCGGGATCTGCGCGGCATCGCGGGGCGTCTTGCCGGCCTGGAGGGCTTGGAGGTCGCAGCGGCCAGGGGCGAGAGCAGCGCAGAGGCCGGTGCCGACAATGGCGCAGCGGAGCCCGACGCTGGGGCGTTGGGCGTGGTCCACCTTCCCGACCTCAACCGCTCCGCGCTCCGGGCAGCGTTCGCCTCCTGGGCGGCCGATCACGCCGCGGCCTCGGTGCGTCGCGCCCACTCGGCGTGGTCGAGCTTCTTCGACTTCCTCGTGGCAGAGGGACTCCTCGACGGCAACCCCATGGCCGCCATCCCCAAGCCGAAGACACCGGCAGCCCTGCCCCGCTCGATCCGCGCGCGCGACGCCATAGCCCGGTTGCTCAGTGCCGCAGCTGCGCCGGACCCCCAAGGCCGCCATCCTTGGCCGGCGAGAGACCTCGCCCTGGTCGCGACCTTTTGTGTCACTGGGATCCGCGAAGCCGAGGCCGTGGGGCTCAACGTCGGGTCGGTGCAAGGCGAGCCCGGGGCCAGGCGCCTCGAAGTGGTTGGCAAAGGCAACAAGGCTCGGCCGATTCCGATCGTGTCGACGCTCGAGGAGGTGCTCTCCTCCTATCAGACCGACCGCCGGGCGCGATTCCCCGATCACGACCTGGGACACCCGCAGACTCCGCTGTTCGTCGACCATCGGGGCCAGCGGATGCGCGTGCACCAGGTGCGCTACCTGGTGGAGCGGCTGTATGTTCGCGCAGGCATCCGGGCCCAGGTCCCCGCAGGTGCGCTCGTCCACGCCCTGCGGCACACCTTCGCTACGTCCGCCCTCGAGGTCGGCGCCGACGTTGTGGAGCTCCAAGAGCTGCTCGGCCACGCCAGCTTGGAAACCACGAGGCGATACCTCTCGGCGACCGGCCAAGGCCTGCGGGACCTGGTGGCCGCCCACCCCGGCCAGGCAGCTCTGCGGGCGAGCCTTGTGACGGTCGAGGACCCCGCTCCGGCCGCAGGCGCGACCGCTTAGCATCTGTCTCAGTGCGAGCCGCACCGACGACATCGACCACGAGCGCGCGAACCCTCGCCGGCCACGCCTGGGCCCGCACCGAAGTCGATCTGCGCGCTCTGCGCCCGGCGGGCGTGGCCATGCTCCTGATCGGCGCGGCACTCCCCCACCTGCGGGGACACCCGGGCCTGCCGTGCCCCCTGCGGACCCTGACAGGCGTGCCCTGCCCGTTCTGCGGCTGCACCACCGCGGTGGAGTCCGTGATGCACGGCGATCTCCGCACCGCGCTAGCAGCGAGCCCCCTCGGAGTCGGGATCGCCGTTTTCGCTGCGGTGCTGCTCGTGCTCCCCCGGTGGCGCTCGGCTCATCCCCCGCTCTGGCTGCTCGCAGGCCTGGTTTCGCTGTCGTGGGTCTTCGAGCTGGCGCGCTTCGGGTTCCTCTGACGTCGCGAGGGCGCGTCCCGCCGGGCGCCGGCAGCTCGACTACTTCTTCTTGGCGACGAACGGCAGGTCCACCACCGCCGCGTCGACGAGGCGCCCCTTCGCATCGATGGCGATCCGCTTGCTCCGCGCCGCCGGATCGAGCAGCGCCAGCGCTATGCCGTGGCCGAGCACCGGTGAGAAGTTCCCGCTCGTGACCTCGCCCGCCACGCCTCCGTCGGCGAGCACCGGGTAGCCGGCGCGAGGCGGCTGACGACCCGGCGTGACGAGGCCGGTCAGGATCCGGCGGGGGCCGGATCGACGTTCGGCCTCGAGTGCTTCCCGACCCCGGAAGCCCTCCGGCTTCTCCCACGCGACCACCCAGCCGAGTCCCGCCTGCAAGGGCGTGATCCCAGGCCCGAGTTCGTGGCCGTGCAGCGGCAACGCCGTCTCCAGGCGAAGGGTGTCGCGCGCTCCCAGCCCGGCGGGGCAGATCCCTGCGGACAGTACCGCCCGCCAGAACGAGGGAGCCAGATCGGCCGGCACAGCGCACTCCACGCCGTCCTCGCCGGTGTAGCCGGTGCCCGCTGCGGTGCACTCCTGGCCAGTCCACTCGAACGCGGCGACCTTGAACCGGCCCACCGCAGCCGCCTCTGGCGCCACCGCTGCGAGGCGCGCTCTCGCCCTCGGGCCCTGCACCGCGATCAGCGATCGCGACGAGGTGACGTCAACGCCTTCCAGCGCCTCGAGCACGCGGTCGGTGTTCGAGGCATTGGGCATCACATCGAAGCGATCCTCGCCCACCCACCAAACGATGATGTCGTCGAGCACGGACCCGTCCGCCTCGTCGAGGAGGTGGGTGTACTGGGCCCGCCCCGGCCCGATTTTCCGCAGGTCGTTGGTGAGGGTGCGCTGCAGGCGCCCGAAGGCATCGCCGCCCTCGAGGCGAACCGTCCCGAGGTGGCTGACGTCGAAGGCCACGGCGTCCTGGCGGCACGCCAGGTGCTCGGCAAGGGTGCCATCGGAGTAGGACAGGGGCATCTCCCAGCCGCCGAAGCCGACCATCTTGGCCCCCAGCGCCCTGTGCTCGGCGTCGAGCGCCGACCGGCGCAGGTCGGCTTCGCTCATCGGCTGCAAGCCGAAGGCGCCAACGCGCCTGGGTTGCCAGCGGCTCCGGTGAGCCTCAGACCCCGGCCGCCCGCCCTGGAGGCGCCGAGGGCCCCGAGGCGGGCTGGGTCGGCTGCGCGACCTCCCGATCGGCAGCGTCGGCGCCGGGTCTGGAGTCAGCTCCGGCATCCGTTAGATGCAGGTCGGTGATCGCCGAGCGAATCTCGGAGACCAGGCTCGCCATGGGCACGATGTTGAGGACTCCCTGGCCGCCTTTGAGGAGGTCCACGATCTCCTCGCCCGAATGCGCCAGGACCGTTCGACCCTCGTCGATCACCAGGTTGGCGGTGGCGAGGTCCTCTCCGCTCGAGCGGAGGCAGTCGATCGCCCGCCGGGCCGACTGCAGGGAGATGCCGGCGTCGAGGAGCCTCTTGACCACCTTGAGCTGGACCAGGTCGGTGTACGAGTAGCGCCGCTGGGTGCCACTGCCCCGGGCGTCGGAGATCGAGGGTCGAAGCAGGTCGGTGCGCGCCCAGTAGTCGAGTTGGCCGTAGGTGATCCCCACGATGGAACACACCTGCGGTCCCCGGAAGCCGGCCTCTTGGTCCGAGCGGTTGATGGTCGTCACCTTCGTGGTCGACAAGCGCTGTCTCCTCTGCCCGATCCCTCGACGGCCGGCATCACAGGATGGTAGTTACGGCCGTGTTCTCCGAGACAGTGTGGCCGATCCGCGCCGGCGGCGCAATTGTCAGCGGCCCCGGCGCGCTTCAGCCGCTGAAGTCCTCGGGCTTGACGCCCTCTATGAACTCGCGGAACTCGGTGACGAGCTCCTCGGACTCGGGCGCCTGGTCGCCTTCGGCGTCCTCCAGGACGATGCCCTCCGCTTCGACCAGAGCGTCGTCGGCATAGATGGGTGCGGGGATCCGGATTGCGAGGGCGATGGCGTCTGAGGGCCGGGCCGAGATGGCGAGCTTTCGGCCGGGTCCATTGACCCGCACCTCGGCGAAGAAGGTGCGGTCGCGCAGCTCGGTGATGACCACGCACTCGACTGTGGCGCCGAGCTCCTCGATGATCTCGCGCATCAGGTCGTGGGTCATGGGGCGGGGCGTCACGATCCCCTGGAGGGTGTAGGCGATCGCCTGCGCCTCTGCGTTGCCGATGTAGATCGGCAGGGTCCGATGGGCTCCTCCGACCTCTTGCAGCAACAGCACTGGGGTGCTCGTCGGCAGCTCCACCCGCACCGCTTCGAGGTGCATCTCCACCATGGCGCCAACGTTAGCCTCCGGCGCCGTCCAAGCGGCCGGCGGAAAAGCAGCTGCTGGCTGCCTCAGTGCACGTGACGAAGCGCCTGGCGCACGAGCAGCCGGCGGAGATCAGCGCCGAGATCGGAGAGCTCCATCAACGTGTCTGCAGCCTGTTGGCGCGACTGTGGGTTCCGCTGGCGCAGCAGGGGCAGGACTATCTGCTCGAAGAGGCTCGCCTCGCGCTCAGCCGCGTGACGCCACGCGCGAAGGTGGCGGGCCTCCACGCCGTGCTGGGCGAAGCCAGCGGCCACGCGCGCCAGTGTCAGTGCGTCCTCGTCGTAATACGCAGCGCCTCCGACCGTCGCCACGGCGGTCAGCAAGCCGAACTGCTCGAGTTGGCGCAGGAGGGAGGCATCGACACCTCCCTCGTTGGCCAGTTCCTCGAGCGTGAGGCTGTCGCGCTCGTCGCGCTCGGGGATGCGGGGGAAGGGCCGCCGCGGGCCTCCTTCGCCAGAGTCGGCCGCTGTCGGGGGACCCCCTGCGGCTTCCCCCCTCGCGGACTCGCGCCCTGCGGTGTCACCCGGCGCGGGCCCACGCGGCGCCGGATCACGCCCGGCGGTGCCGGCCGTTGCTGAAGGACTCACCTCCGGGCGACCCGCGAGCACTGGCACCGCCCGGCTCCGTCCGGCTGCGGGCTCCGAAGACCCAGGTGTGGAACCCGGCGCTGCGGGGGCGTGCCGAGGGGCGGCTGCCGTGGGGACCGACCTCTCGGGCCGTCGCTGTTGCGGCGAGGGAGCGTCCTCGAAGGCCATCGACCGCTGCGCCGGCTCGCGGTCGGCCGGCCTCGCGGCGACCTCGCTCCGGGATGCGCCCGCCCCGGCGTCGACGTGTGCAGTCGCCGGCTCAGCGAGGTGGTCCTCGTGCTCGTCGTGCTCCTCGTTGTCTGACAGCCGTCCCCGGATCACCTTCAGGGGCAGGAAGTGCTCTCGTTGCTGGCGGAGGATCCATCGCAGGCGCTCGACGTCCGGGTCGTAGAACTTGCGGTACCCCGACGGCGTGCGTTCCGGGTCGACCAGTCCCTGGCTCTCCAAGAAGCGGATCTTCGAGATGGTGACGTCGGGGAACTCCTAGCGCAGCAGCGTGAGGACCTCGCCGATCGACAGGTGAGAGCGCTCCGCCATCTCCTATCCTCCCTGCACGTCGCTGAGGAACACCAGGCGGAACTTGCCGATCTGCACCTCGTCGCCGTGGTGCAGCTGGCCGCTCTCGATGCGCTCCCGATTCAGGTAGGTGCCGTTGAGCGAGCCCACGTCGCGCACCTCGAAGACGCCTGGTTGGTGGTCGATCTCCGCGTGGCGACGCGAGACCGTCACGTCGTCGAGGAATATGTCGCTGTCGGGATGACGGCCGACCGTCGTCGTCCCGGTGGCCAGCACGAAGCGCGATCCAGCGTTTGGGCCCCGCTTGACGATCAGGACCCCGTCGCCCTCGGTGAGGTCACCAAGGTGGACGGTGACGTCTTCTTCGACCTCGCCCGCTGATTCGACCGCGGACAAAGTCAGGGTCATCGTGCTGGGATCGGCCGCGCCGCTTCGCTCGAGGGGCGCCCCGCACGACGAGCAGAAGTTGGACCCCTCCGGGTTGCGATGACCGCAACGGTTGCAGTACGAGGCTGTCATGTTGTAGCTGCTAGC
Source organism: Acidimicrobiales bacterium (assembly GCA_050996645.1). Classification (GTDB taxonomy): domain Bacteria; phylum Actinomycetota; class Acidimicrobiia; order Acidimicrobiales; family Palsa-688; genus JBPCRR01. The sequence goes on from JBPCRR010000384.1 coordinate 12,878, forward strand.
CCTCGATCAGTTTGCTATAGCCGTCGGCATCGAGCAATGCGTCCAGGTTAGAAGCCTCCGCAGGCTCCATGACGCACAGCCACCCTTCGCCGTAGGGATCCTCGTTGAGCTTCTCCGGCGTCTCGGCGAGTTCAGTGTTGACCTCCACGATGGTGCCCGACACAGGCGCATAGATGTCCGAGACCGACTTGGTCGACTCGACCTCTCCGAAGGGCTCGCCCGCCGCCACCCGCGAACCCGGCTCCGGGAGCTGGACGAAGACCACGTCGCCTAGCGCATCTTGGGCGTAGTCGGTGATCCCAATCCTCACCTTCCCCCCCTCCAGCCTGGCCCACTCGTGGTCCGAGGTGTAGCGGAGATCCCCCGGGACATTCATGGCCCGACCCTACTGGACGCGCCCACCCGCCGGCGGGGCCGTGGGCCGTTCAGGAGCGCAACAGGTGCCGTATTCGCCGCGCGTACTCCTGGGCACGGCTGCGCGCCTCACCGTCGGATGCAGCCTCGGCCCAGACGTGGGTGAGCGGTTCCTCCGGGTCGGGGAGAACGAGGGCCCAGCCGTCGTCGTGCAGCACCTTGACCCCGTCGACCAGGACCAGATCGTGGTCGTTCGAGCGCTCCATGATCGATCTCATGATCAGGCCCTTCTTCTCCCAGGGAGTGACCACCCCTTCGTGGGCCACGTGGACCTTAGGCAGCCCCGACACCAGTGAGGACAGGCGGGTCTTGGTCTCCGACAGCAGCGCCAGGGTATGGACCAGAGCCGCGACCGCGTCGTACGCGGGCAGGAACGACGGGAAGATGTAGCCGCCCTCCTGGCTCGCCGCGAAGTCCACACCAGGTCCTGCGGCCACCTCCATCAGGTGCGAAGGCGACAGCTTGGTCCACACCAGCTCGGCGCCGGCTTCTGCGCACATCGCCTCGGCGGCGCGGCCCACCGCCACCGGCAGCGCGACCCGTGGGGGCTCGCCGCCGCGGCTTTGGGCCGCGGTCAGCACCAGGTGCAGGAGGGCCATCATCCCCTCGTCGTCGGACAGCACGTGGCCGTTGTCATCGACGAAGGTGATGTGCTCCCCGTCGGAGTCGATCACGGCGCCCAGCTGAGCCCCCGAGGCCCGGACCAACTGGGAGACCCCGGCGGCGTGCTCGGTCCTGTCGAAAGCAAGGGACTGCCGTGTTGATGCGTAGGGGTTGACCGACAGGACCTCGGCGCCGAGCTTGGCCAACACGTTTGGCATCACGAAGCTGGCCGCTCCGTACGCGTAGTCGAGTACCACCTTCAGCCGTGCAGACCTGACCGCTTCGACGTCGATGTCGCTGATCAGCACGGCGGTGTAGAACTCAGCGGTGCGGACCGGGAATCGCAGGTCACCGATCTCCCCGGCGAGCGAGCGCCGGAAGTCCTCCCGGTAGAACAGCCGCTCGATCTTCTTCTGGGCCGCCTCCGATATGTCTATGCCATTGGAGTCGAAGAACCTGATGATCACGGACTGCGGGTCGTCGGGGGCGAGGCGGACGGTGATCCCGCCGGCGCTGCGCTCGTTGCGCACCCCGAAGCGCGTGACGGGCACGGTCGCCACCTCCAGGTCCGCGACGTCAACGCCAGTCGAGTTGAGCCCGACCATGACGGCCCGCTTGAGCACTCGCGCGGCCCGACTGGTGTCGCGTGATGCCACGATCGTCGAGCCCTTCTTCATGGTCGTGCCGAAGGCCATGGCCAGGCGGACGGCGAGCTCGGGCGAGATGTCGACATTCGCCAGCCCTGCCACGCCGTGGCGCCCAAAGAGGTGACGTGCGCCGCGGGACTCCCAGACGATCGACGAGTTGACGATCGCACCGTGCTCGACGGTTTTGAACGGGTACACCTTGACCCCGGGGTTGATGACCGCGTGATCGCCCACGAAGCACTCGTCGCCGAGCACGACCCCCTCTTCGAGGCGCGCTCCGCGGCGCAGGTCGCTCGAGCGCCCGACGATCGCACCTCGCAGCCGCACACCCGGTGCGAGGTACACGTTGTCGTGCACCACCGAACGCTCGATGAAGCAGTCAGACCCCACCCGAACGTTGGACCCAAGGACCGTGTACTCCCCGAGTTGTGCTCCCGCCTCGACGCGGGAGTAGTCGCCGATGATGGCCGGCCCCTTGACCGTTGCGGCAGGGTCGACCTCCGAGCCCTCCCCCAGCCAGATCCCCTCCCCGAGCAGGAAGCCCGACAGGTCGAGCTCGACCCGGCGATCCAGCACGTCCTGGTGGACCTTCACATAGGCCTCCAGGGTCCCGACATCCTCCCAGTAACCGTCCATCACGAAGCCGTAGAGTGGTCGCCCGTCGTCGAGGAGCCTCGGGAACACGTCGCTCGAGAAGTCGATCGGCTTGTCGGCTTCGATGTGGTCGAATATCTCGGGGTCGAGGACGTAGATGCCGGTGTTGATGGTGTCGCTGAAGACCTCCCCCCAGGTGGGCTTCTCGAGGAACCGCTCGATCGACCCGTCCGGCTTGGTTATGACGATGCCGAACTCCAGCGGGTTGTCCATGGCCTTGAGCCCGATGGTGGCCAGAGCCCCCTTTTCGCCGTGGTAGGCCACGATGGCACTGAGGTCCACGTCGGTGAGGGCGTCGCCCGAGATGACGAGGAACGGCTCGTCGAGCACGTCCATGGCGTTGCGCACGGACCCGGCGGTGCCGAGCGGCGTCTCTTCGGTGGCGTACACCATCGAGACCCCGAACTCGGACCCGTTGCCGAAGTAGGTCCTTATCGCGTTCGCCTGGAACGCCACCGTCACCACGATCTCCTCGAAGCCGTGATGCTTGAGGAGGGCGACTATGTGCTCCATCATCGGCTTGTTGGCCACCGGGATCATCGGCTTGGGCTGGTTGGACGTGAGCGGACGAAGCCGGGTGCCCTCTCCCCCGGCCATGATCACGGCTTTCACGCGTCGTCCCTTCGGTCACCCGCAATGGCGGCTTTGGCTCTGGGAACGTAGGTCAGCACCGAATACCAGCCCAGCACCAAGCCTGGTAGGACGAACGCCCAGGCGAGGTCCTCGAAGACCTGATGCGACGACGCCGTCGAGTGTCCGGCGAGGAACAACGGAAGGGCGAACATCATGGCCAGCGTGGCGGCCTTACCGGCGAACTGCACGTCCATCCGGCGTCCGCCGAGGGCCGCGACGATCACGAAGCCCACGGTCACCACGAGCTCCCTGCCGAGGGCGACGATCGCCACCCATGGGGCCACCGCGCCCACGGCGATGACCGAAGCAGCCGCCACCACCAGAAGGAGGCGATCGGCCAGGGGATCCAGCACCTTTCCCACCGTCGAGACCTGCCCAAGGCGCCGAGCCAGGAAACCGTCCACCCAGTCGGTCGCGCCGAGGAGCGCAAGCAGCGACGCTGCCGCCAGCCACGCCCCCGCGGCGACGAGCCAGACGAAGACCGGCACCAGGGCCAGCCGGGAGGCCGTGACGAGGTTGGGTACGGTCAGCACCCGGTCGCTAGTTGTCCTCGGCACGGCCATGGGTCGAGTCTACGGGGGGCCGAAGGGGGCCCCATGGTCCCGGGCTGGCAGACTGCTCCTCATGGCCCGCAGCCTCTTCGAGGAGGAGCACGAGCTTTTCAGGGCCACCGTGGCCGGCTTCGTCGACCGCCACATGGCCCCTCACGCAGAGGAGTGGTCCGAGGCCGGGATCGTGGACCGGTCCTTGTTCCTCGAGGCGGGCCGGCTCGGCCTCCTCGGTATGGCGGCACCCGAGGAGTTCGGCGGCGGCGGGGTGAGCGACTTCCGCTACAACCTTGTCATCAACGAGGAGATCCAAAGGCGCGGCCTCGCTGCCGCCGGCTTGGGGATCACCCTTCAAAACGACATCGTCCTGCCCTACTTCACCACCTACTGCGACGAGGAACAGCGGGCCAGGTGGCTGCCGGGAATCTGCTCGGGCGAGCTCATCACCGCCATCGCCATGACCGAGCCTGGGATGGGGAGCGACCTGGCTTCGATGTCCACGACGGCGATCCGCGATGGTGATCACTACGTGGTCAACGGGTCCAAGACGTTCATAACAAACGGCATCAACTCCGACCTGGTGGTGGTCGCCGCCAAGACAGACCCCTCTCAACGCCATCGTGGGATCAGCTTGGTCGTCGTCGAGCGCGGCATGCCGGGCTTCGAGCGGGGACGCAACCTGCAGAAGGTCGGCTTGCACGCCCAGGACACCGCCGAGTTGTTCTTCGACGACGTCCGGGTACCAGCGTTCAACCTACTCGGCAACGAGGGGGCTGGCTTTACCTACCTCGTCTCGAACCTCCCCCAAGAGAGGCTCTCCATCGCCGCCGCCGGCGTCGCGGGTGCGCGGGCGGCCCTCGGTTGGACCGTCGACTACGTGAAGGGCCGCCAGGCGTTCGGCCAGAGCATCGGGTCGTTCCAGAACAGCCGGTTCGTCGCGGCGGAGATGGCCACCGAGGTCGAGATCGGCGAGACCTACCTGGACCGCTGCGTGCTCGAGCTCAACGCCGGCGCCCTGACCCCCGAAGCGGCGGCGATGGCCAAGTGGTGGTGCACCGAGATGCACCGCCGAGTGGTCGACCGGGGCGTGCAGCTACACGGCGGATACGGCTATATGTGGGAGTTTCCGATCGGCCAGGCATACGTCGACTCGAGGGTTTCGACCATCTATGGCGGCACCACCGAGATAATGAAAGAGATCATCGGGCGCTCGTTCGGGCTCTAGTTGCCCCTTCCCGGCGCTGGCGAGAACCGGAACGCGCCGTGGTTGTCCACCTCGACAACCTGTACCCGGTAGTCGCCACCCGCGCCGTGAACGGTGCAGGCGAACGTCACTCCTGCGCGCGCGGGCTCCGAGGTTGGGCAGGTCACCTCAGGGGGTTGGCCCAGCCTCTGCTGGAACTGGAGTGTCTGACCGATCCGGGTCTCGATGTCGCGGCCGGCCAGCTCGTGGATCGACCGGCTCGACAAGCCGAGGAAGTTGATCAGCAACGCCACGAGCACCAAGAAGCCGAGGGCGATCAGACCCGGGCGCCAGTAGCCGCGGTGCTCGCGCGCTCCGCTCGGAGCATCGCTGTTCACCCGCTCCAACATAGGCTCGAGCCGCTAGCGACCCCTCCGGTGGCACAATGGGCTGATGCCGACCGATGAGGAACGCTCCGACCGCCTTGGGGCGCTTACGGAGTTGATAGACCTGATCCGCCCCGCCGTGCAGGCCGATGGCGGCGACTTGGTGTTGGTCAGCGCCGACGTTGAGACCGGCGTCGTCGAGGTCCAGCTCCAAGGCTCGTGCAGCTCGTGCGCCATAAGCTCCACCACCCTGCAGGCCGGCGTGTCGAGGATCTTGAAAGATCGTCTCGATTGGGTCAGCGAGGTCATCGGGAGCCTCGACGACTCCCTCGACTACGAGACGAGCGCGGCGATGGGCCGTGGGGGCTACACGCCCGGCTTCTGAAGCCGGCACCACTTGCAGCTGCGACACCTGTCACATATCGTCTGCGCTGTCCGTGGCCGTTGGCGGGTTCGGGGGGACCAAGGGGAAGCCACCTGGCCCGGACGCGACGAAGGCCCAGCCGGCGCGACGAAGGCCCGGCCGGGGGGATGGCCGGGCCCTCGTGCACTCGCTCGACGACCAGCCGGGGGGAGCCGGTCGGAGCCAAGCCCCATCCTGGCACAGCTGGGCTCATCTGTCCAATAGTTATTGGCGAGCAGTCACATCGTCCATACAGATGCACCAGCTGATACCGCCGCCGTCGCCACGGGGCGTGGCAGAGTCGTGACAGAGTTGGTCGACCACGTGCGCGGAGGGAAGCGATGGCAGAGCTACAGACGGTCCTCGGCAG
>JBPCRR010000398.1:0-9758 GCA_050996645.1 Acidimicrobiales bacterium
CCCGCAGCGGGTGCGCAGCCTCGTGTCGATCATGTCCACCACCGGCGACCCGAGCGTGGGTCAGCCGCATGAGGCCGCGATGGCCGCCCTGCTCCAGTCGCCCCCGGCGACCCTCGAAGACGCGATGCGCCAAGGCGTCGAGGCATGGAGGCTTCTCGGATCCCCCGGCTTCGCCTTCGACGAAGAGCGCGTCAGGTCCCAGGCGGCGGCCGCTTACGGCCGGGCGTTCCACCCCGCCGGCGTGGGCCGCCAGATGGTGGCGATCCTGTCCTCGGGCGACCGGACCGCCGCCCTACGCGCGCTCGACTGCCCGAGCCTCGTCGTCCACGGAGAGGCCGACATCCTGGTCGACCCGAGCGGTGGCCAGGCCACCGCCGCCGCGATCCCTGGGGCGGAACTCGTGATGGTCTCTGGCATGGGACATGACCTGCCGCGGGAGCTGTTCGAGGAAATGGCTGATCGTGTGTCGGACCACGCCCACCCCCAGGACCGGCGGCTCGGCGGCTGAGACCGGCGTCAGGCGGCCCGCAGTCCAGGTTCAGCGGCCGAGAGCCTTGGCGAGCTGCTTTTTGCTCATGGCCGACCGGCCCTTGATGTTGCGCTGGCGGGCCTCGTTGTAGAGCTGCTCTCGCGTCGGACCACCCGGGCCCCTATGGGACCGCAGCCCCCCGCGGCGCCCTGACGAGATGTCCTGCACCGACGAACGGCTGGCCCTCTTCGACTCGCCGGCGCGGGCGCGCTCCTTATTGACGGTGCGAGCGGCGATCTCCTTGGCCTCATCGGCGCTGCGCCCTCGTTCCTCGAGCCCCTCCTTGACGTGGTCGTACTGGCATTCCCGCTTGGCGCTCCAGGCTCCTTGTGGCATCTACCGCAGACCTCCTGTCACCGCCGGTCTGACTGGATGGTGAAGAGCTCGCTGAACCCGGTCAACTCCAGCACCTTGCGAACGGAGCGCGCCGGCGAGCACAACACCAGCCGGCATCCCTGGTGCTGCGCCTCCCGGTAGGCGCCGGCCAAGGCTCCCAGCCCGGAGGAGTCCACGAACGTCACATCGGTCAAGTCGAGGTACAGACGCGACGGGTGGTTGCGCAGCGCGTGACCGAGCGCATCGCGAAGGCGGGTGGCAGTGAAGCCGTCCAAGTCGCCGTTGAGGGCGATCATCGCGTCCTGGTCGTTGTCGTAGCTCGAAACCTCGAAGGCGAGCAGGGGGTGGAGGGAAGATTGCTCGCTTTCACCACCCACGGAAGCACACTCGGTCGCCGTCATCAGCCTCTCCTCTCAGGGACGCAGTCCCGGTGTGTGTTCCCGGGCCTGGTCCACCACCCGCGCGGTCCCGCCGCTCGGGGACCCGGGCAGGTGGTCGTAAAGGCGCAGATGGCCTTCAGGGGGCCCACCGTGTCGTACCACTTCGGCGTCGGGTTGGGGTGGGTGACGCTGTGGGTGCGTACCCCGCGAGCGCTCGGCAATCCTCGCTCCCCCGGAGGCCCGAGCACCTCGCGGGCCGCTTCCCAGGAGCCGAGCAGGTCCGCGGTGGCCCTGTCCTGCACCTCGAGCAACTCGAGGGCGTCCTCGACGTGGTCCCCGGGTCCCTCGCGCCCATCCACCCACCCTCCTCCTGTCGTGCCTGGTGCACATACCCTTCCCCTGCACCGTCAAAACGGGGACCGCCAAAACGGGACACGCCAAAACGGGCCCCGGTGCAGCGCCGGCGCCGGTCGAGCCATACTGCGTGCTGCGAAGCAACGCCTGAATGGGCCAGCCGCCCTGGCGTTTGGTCAAGGGGGAGGAGCTCATCATGACCACGAGGCTCGAGGCAGCCAAGGCCGAGCTGGTCGGCCGGGTCGACGACCGGATCGCTAGGCGCCTCGGCGGGCGGGCATCACTGGTACAAACGTTCTTGCACCTCTGCCTCGAAGGCGTTGATCCCGACGACCTGCTCGGGCGCAACCCCGAAGACGTCTACGGAGCCGTGTTGAGCCTTTGTCACCTGGCTTCGGACCGCAGCGCGGGCGCCGTCAACCTCGCCGTCTATGCCCCCGAGCCCGAAACCCACGGCTGGCAGTCCCCCCACACCGTCGTGGACCTCGTCACCGACGACATGCCGTTCCTCGTGGACTCGGTGACCATGGAGCTCAACCGGCATGACCTGGGCATTCACCTGGTGATCCTCCCAGTCATGAGCGTGCGGCGCGACGACTCGGGGCGCCTCCTGGAAGTCGCCCCACCTACGCCGAGCGACGCGGCGGGGAGTCGCGAGGCGGTGCTCCACGTCGAAGTGGACCGCGTGAGCGACCCGGCACTTGTGGACCGGCTGCGAACCGACCTGACGAGGGTGCTCGGCGACCTGCGCGCGGCGGTCGACGACTGGCAGGCGATGAGAGCCAAAGTCGCCGCGATCGGCGCCGAGCTTGGGTCCTCCCCCCCGCCGGTCGATCCTGAGGAGGTCGACGAGGCGAAAGCTCTGCTCGAGTGGATCGCAGCCGACCATTTCACGTTCCTGGGCTACCGCGAGTACCGCCTGGAACGCGGTCGCGGCGGCAACGGCGGCGATGTCGAAGGAGCCCGCTGGGACGTCCTGCGGTCGCTTCCCGGCAGTGGCCTCGGCGTCCTGCGCAAGGGAGAGGAGACAGTCACCGAGCTGTCCCCCGACGCCTCGGTCATGGCCCGCGAGCCAGAGGTGCTCGTGCTCACCAAGGCCAATGCCCGCGCCACGGTCCATCGCTCGGCGCACCTCGACTACATAGGCATCAAGTCCTTCGACCCCGGCGGCGGGGAGGTCGTCGGGGAGCGGAGGTTCCTCGGCCTCTACACCGAGACCGCCTACAGCGCCAGCGTGGCGGAGGTGCCAGTCCTTCGTCGCAAGGTCCACGCGGTGGTCCGCCGCGCCGGCTTCCCTCCTGGAACCCACGCAGCGAAGAACCTTCTCACCGTCTTGGAGAACTACCCCCGCGACGAGCTCTTCGCCACCGGCGAGGATGAGCTGACCGCGATCGCCGTGGGGATCACCAGGATCGAAGAACGCAAGCAGGTGAGGCTGTTCGTGCGCCGGGATCCCTACGGCCGGTTCTGGTCCTGCTTCGTCTACCTCCCCCGTGACAGGTACACCACAGCGGTCCGCCGGCGAATGGAAGCCGTCCTTTTGTCGAGCTTCGCCGGCACGTACACCGAGCACACGGTTTCCATGTCGGACTCTGTGCTGGTGCGGTTGCACTTCATCGTCCACACCTCGCCCGACCGGCCCCACCCCGGGGTGGAACAACGACCCGAGGTTGACCAAAGAGAAGCGGAGCGCCGTCTGGCAGAGGCAAGCCGCTCATGGGAAGAGGACCTCCGCGACGCGTTGATCGATCGCTTCGGCGAGGAAGAAGGCCTCGGCCTGCTCCACCGTTATCAACGCGCGTTCCCAGCCGCGTACGTTGAAGACTTCTCGGCGCGCGCTGCGGTGGCGGACATCAAGCGGCTGGAAGCGCTCCGGGCCACCGCCGGCCCGGGCGTGGATATGTCGCTGTGGCGGCGCCTCGAGGCAGCGGACGAGAGCGTCAGGTTCAAGGTGCTCCGGGCCGGCTCGCCCATATCGCTGTCAGACATACTCCCGCTGCTCGAGCACATGGGGGTGCGGGTCGTCGACGAGCACCCCTACGAAGTCCGCCCGCTGGGGTCCCCCGGCGCCTGGATCTACGACTTCGGCCTCCAGCCCGCCGGCGGTTCCGACGTCATCACCGACGAGGCCGCCGAGAGGTTCAGGGAGGCCTTCGCTCGGGTGTGGGCCGGACGGGCCGACAACGACAGCTTCAACCGTCTGGTGCTCCTCGCCGGCCTGGACTGGCGGCAGGTGACGACCCTGCGCGCAGGCAGCAAGTACCTCCGCCAGACCGGCACCCCGTTCAGCCAGGCCTACATAGAAGAGACGCTCGCTGCGCATCCCGACATCGCCCGCCAGCTCGTCGAGCTCTGGCAGGCGCGCCTCGACCCCGGCCACAGGCCCTCGGGCAAGCCGATCTCCGACGACGTGACCGTCAAGGGCTTGGTGTCCGACATCGAGGCGGCCGTCGACGCGGTGGCGAGCCTCGACGAGGACCGGATCCTGCGGCGGTTCCTCCGCCTCTGGCTGGCTGTGCAGAGGACCAACTATTACCAGGGCGGCCACTACCAGGGCGGCGAAGCCCCCGGGGCAGCAAAGGACTACCTGTCTTTCAAGGTGGACCCGGCAGCGGTGCCCGGCATGCAGCTGCCGCTGCCGGCGCATGAGATCTTCGTGTACTCACCGCGGACCGAAGGGGTTCATCTGCGAGGAGCTGACGTGGCCCGCGGCGGTCTGCGATGGTCGGACCGCCGGGAGGACTTCCGAACCGAGGTGCTCGGGCTCATGAAAGCCCAGACCGTGAAGAACGCTGTGATAGTCCCAATGGGCGCCAAGGGCGGCTTCGTCGTGAAGCGTCCCCCGGCGGGCGGCAGCCGAGAGGAGCAAGCGGAGGAGGTCGTCACCTGCTACCGGACCTTCATATCGGGCCTGCTCGACCTCACCGACAACATCGTCGGCGACGACATCGTCCACCCGCCCGACACCGTCCGCTACGACGGCGACGACCCGTACTTGGTCGTCGCGGCGGACAAGGGCACGGCGACGTTCTCCGACGTCGCCAACGCGATCTCGCTCGAAAGAGGCTTCTGGCTTGGCGACGCCTTCGCCTCCGGGGGATCGTCGGGCTACGACCACAAGAAGATGGGCATCACCGCCCGCGGAGCCTGGGAGTCGGTCAAAAGACACTTCTACGAGCTCGGCGTCGAGACGGCCACGAACGACTTCACGGTGGTCGGCGTCGGCGACATGTCAGGCGACGTGTTCGGCAACGGGATGCTGCTGTCGGATCACATCAAGCTCGTGGCTGCTTTTGACCACCGCCACATCTTCGTTGACCCGGACCCCGATCCCGTCGCCAGCTTGGCCGAACGCCGCCGGCTCTTCGAGCTCCCCCGCAGCTCGTGGGCCGACTACAACAGCGACCTTCTGTCGGAGGGCGGAGGTGTCTACCCGCGCAGCGCGAAGTCCATCACGCTCTCACCCGAGACCCAAGACGTCCTCGGCGTGGCCGAGGTCAGGATGGCGCCCAACGACGTCATACGGGCCATGCTCCGCGCGCCGGTCGACCTGTTCTGGAACGGAGGGATCGGTACCTACGTCAAGGCTTCGACCGAATCGCACGCCGACGCCCATGACAGGTCGAGCGACGCGCTGAGGGTGGACGCCACCGAGCTGCGCTTCCGGGTGGTGGGAGAGGGCGGCAACCTGGGACTGACCCAGCGGGCGCGCATCGAGCTGGCCCTGGCCGGCAGCCAGGTCAACACCGACGCGGTCGACAACTCGGCAGGAGTCGACTGCTCGGACCACGAGGTCAACTTGAAGATCGTCCTCAACCGGGCGGTCGGCGACGGTGACCTCACGGTCAAGCAACGGGACGCTCTCCTCGCCGAGATGACCGAGGAGGTCGCCGCCCAGGTGCTGCGCGACAACATCGACCAGACCCAGGCGCTGAGCAACGCCAAGGCGGGCGCGCTCGCGATGGTCGACGTCCATGCGCGCTACCTCCGCCGGTTGGTGGCGGCCGGACGCCTGGACCGCGATCTCGAGGCGTTGCCTACCGACGAGGAGCTGTCGAACAGGGCTGCGGACGGCCATGGCCTCACGGCGCCGGAGCTCGCCGTGGTGCTGGCCTACACCAAGATCCAGACCTACGACGAGCTGCTGGCCTCCGAGGTGCCCGCCGACTCCTACCTGCACAAGGAGCTGCTCGGGTACTTCCCATCCCTGATGAGGGAGCGCTTCGGCGACCAGATAGCCGGCCACCCCTTGCGGCGCGAGATCATCGCGACCGCGTTGGCCAACGCCACCGTCAACCGCGCGGGCATCTCGTTCCTGTTCAGGATGGGCGAGGAAACCGGCGCCGGTGTCCCCGACGTCGTAAAAGCCCACCTGGTGGCGAAGGAGGTGTTCGGCCTCGACCGGCTGTGGGCGGAGGTCGAGGCGGCGCAGGACCAGGTCGCAGCCCTGACGCAGACGTCGATGTTCCTCGAAGCCCGAAAGCTGATCGAGCGCGCCACCCGGTGGCTGCTGCGAAACCGGCGTCAGCCGATGGACATCGAGAGCACGGTCGAGTTCTTCTCTCCCGGGGTCCAGCAGCTGGCCGACCAGATGCCCCGGTACCTGTCCGAGATCGACCGCGAGACGCTCGCACGCAGCGTCGCCGAGCTCGAGCTCGCGGGTGTCGAGGGGGATCTGGCGGGGCGAATCGCGGCTCTCGACAGCATGTTCTCGGCCCTCGACATCGTCGACGTGGCGGCGCAGCTCGGCGCTGCAGTCGACCGGGTGGCACAGGTCTACTTCGCCATCGGAGAGCGCCTCGAGCTCGACTGGCTGCAGGAGCAGATAGTCCAGCTCCCACGCGGAGACCGTTGGCAGGCCTTGGCGCGCGGCGCACTGCGCGACGACCTCTATCACCAGCACGCCTCGCTCACAGCAGATGTGCTGAGGAGAGGCTCCGGCGACGCTGAGGAGCAACATGGCGCGCCGCGCACCCTCGTCGAGGCGTGGGCGAGCAGGAACCAGTCCGCCCTGGCCAGGTCGTTGACCCTCCTGGCCGACATCAAGTCCGCGGGCAGCAGCGATCTGGCCACGCTTTGCGTGGCACTTCGCGAGGTGCGCGACCTGGTCGAGGTCCGCCACCAGCACTAGCGGCCGCGACCCCCACGGCCGCCCGCGCCCACCCCGGCCGGGGTTGCGCCCACCGGCGGTAGGGTCGCCGCTATGCGCGCCCTGGGCGATCAACCCCTGCTGCGTGACGCCCCCAAGGACGAGATTCGACGCCTGGGGGAGCGGATGGAGCACTTCGACGCGCCCGCCGGCGCCGTGTTGATCAAGGAGGGAGATCCCGGATCCAGGTTCCTGCTCGTCGAGCGGGGCCGGGTGGCCATCCGCCACGCGCACCACCCCCGCGATGTGGCGGTCCTCGGTCCGGGAAGCCTCGTCGGTGAGCTGTCGGTGCTTCGCCGGGCACCTCGCACCGCCACCGCGGTGGCTCTCGACGAGGTTCGAGGCTTCAGCGGGGACCGGGATGCGCTCCTGGCGCTGTTCGCCGCGGCTCCGGACGCGGCGATCGAGGTGGCCAGGCTTGCAGCTGGGCGGCTGGCGGCGTTCGCGTCGCCGGTAGCGGTCACCTTGGACTCGGGGCTGCGCCTGCACGTCAGGCCGATCCTTCCCGACGATCGTGCCCGCGCCGCCGAGGCCATGGCGGCGCTCTCCGAACGCTCCAGGTACATGCGGTTCTTCACTCCCGGCGGGATCCCCGAACCGCTGCTAGACCAGCTGGTCGGCGTCGACTACAGCCACCACTTCGCGTGGGTGGCGCTGGCCTCCGACGAGCCCGGCGAGTCCTACCTCGGCTCTTGCCGCTATATCCGCTCCGAGGACGAGCCGGACCTGGCCGAGGTGGCTTTTGGCGTGGCGGATCGCCACCAGGGTGAGGGCATAGGCAAGCTCCTGATGGGGGCGTTGATAGTGGTGGCCCGCGTCCAAGGCATCAGGCGCTTCAAGGCGGACGTGCTTTCGGACAACCGGCCCATGATCGCCATCTTGGAGCGCGCGGGCGCTTCGAAGTGGCAGCTCGGACCTGTGACGTCGACCACCTTCGACGTCCCGCCGGTCGGGACCCTGCTGCCTCCTGGGAGCGTCGCCGAGCAGTTGCGCGCCGCCGCCGAGTTGGTAGCCAGCGCCGCGCCGGCCGTCGCGCTCTGAGCCACGCGAGGTTGGTAGGCGCCCCCATGCAGGGTAAGGAACTCCCATGGACGATCCCTCCGATGAACGAAGCGACGACGAGTTGGTCCGAGACCTGAAGGAGGACCTTCGGGAGACGTCGGCGACGCCGCTCAAGGACGAGTCCGCCGTCGACCTGGAGCTACTCACCGCCGAGCCCGCCGAGCACTCTGCAGAGCACACCTAGCGGTAACGGCGGACCGGGCGTGGCCGGCGCGCCCTATGGTGGCGCGCCACGCCATGGGAGGAGACCAATCGTGACGACCACCGCCGACTTCGTGCGCCAGTGGGCCACCGAGCGCCCCGACCACGTGGCGCTTCGCTGGGGAGACCGCCAGATGACCTACGCGGAGCTGGACCAACGTTCAAGCCGCGTGGCGCAGGCGTTGCGCGCTTCAGGTGTGGGCGCAGGCGAGCGGGTCGCCTACCTCGACAAGAACAGCCCCGAGCAGATCGAGCTCTTCTTCGGCGCAGCCAAGCTCAACGCCGTTCCCACGCCCGTCAACTTCCGCCTCGCCCCTCCCGAGGTGGCGGGGATCGTGGCCGACTCTGAGGCCAAGGTGTTCGCCGTGGGCGCGGAGTTCGAGCCGCTGCTCGACAAGATCGCGGGTGACCTGCCGGATGTCCAATTCGTGATCATCGGTGGCGAGGAAGCCGCCGATGGCGCCCAGGCCCCCAGCCCGCAGCCCTTTGCCGTCCAGCCATTCGATGTCTGGCGTGACTCCCAGCCCGCCGAAGACCCCAAGGAGGCGCAAGGCCCCGACGACGTCGCGTATCAGCTGTACTCCTCGGGGACGACGGGTCGCCCCAAAGGCGTGCAGCTCACCAACTCCAACTTCTCCGCCGGCCTGGCGTTGTACCCCGAGCTGCTGGAGTTCGGACCGGAGTCGGTGAGCATGGTGGCCATGCCGCTTTTTCACATAGGGGGAGGCGGCTGGGCCCTGGCCGGCTTGGCGGTGGGCGTCACCAACGTGTTGGTCCGCGACATCGACCCCACCGAGCTTGTCGGCCTGATCGAGCGCGAGAAGATCACCCACGCCTTCCTCGTGCCCGCCGTCCTGCAGTTCATGCTGGCCGTCCCGGGCGTCCGAGAGCGCGATTTCACCAACCTGAAGTGCTTCTTGTACGGAGCCTCGCCGATATCGGAACAGGTGCTGGCGGAGTCGATCCGGACCTTCCGCTGCAAGTTCCTCCAGGCATACGGGCTCACCGAGACCACGGGCACCGTCGTGCTGCTCGGCGCCCAGGACCACGACCCTGACGGGCCGAACCGGCACCGGTTGCGCGCCGCAGGCCAGCCCGTCCCTGGTACCGAGGTGCGCATAGTCGACGCCAGCACCGGTGACGACGCGACCCAGGGCGAGGTGGGCGAGATCTGGATCCGCAGCCCGATGGTGATGAAGGGCTATTGGCACATGGACGACGCCACCAAGGAGGCCATCGCGCCGGGGGGCTGGTTCCGCTCCGGCGACATCGGCTTCCTCGACGAGGACGGCTACCTCTACCTGTACGACCGGATGAAGGACATGATCTTCTCCGGCGGTGAGAACGTTTACCCCGCCGAGGTCGAAAACGTGTTGATGTCGCATCCCGCCGTTGCCGACGTGGCGGTCATAGGAGTCCACAACGAACGATGGGGAGAGACCCCCAAGGAAGTGGTTGTCCGGGCACCGGGCGCTGATGCGAGCGAGGAGGACTTGATCGGGTTCTGCCGTGAGCGCCTCGCCCGGTTCAAGTGCCCGACCAGCGTCGAGTGGGCGGACCAGCTGCCCCGCAACCCGAGCGGGAAGGTGCTCAAGAAGGACCTGCGGGCCAAATACTGGGAGGGCAAGAAGCGCCTGGTCGGCTGACCCGGCCCTGGTCGCCGGCGGCGGCCGCCCGTGGACGAAGGTGGCCGGCTGCGGTTCAGCTGAGGCGTTCCTTGGGGTAGTCGGGGTAGGAGTCCTTGAAC
>JBPCRR010000051.1:0-3014 GCA_050996645.1 Acidimicrobiales bacterium
GCGCCAGCGGCTTCCTGCTCAAGGACTCAACCCCCGAGGAGCTCGTCCATGCGGTGCGCGTCGTGGCAGCCGGCGACTCGCTGCTGTCGCCGGCGGTGACCACCCGGCTGCTCGCACGCGTGCTGCCGTCGCTCAACGCGCCACCAGCGACCCCGTGGCGCGACGACGGGGGCCTGTCGCAGCTAACCGAGCGGGAGGTGGAGGTGCTGGAGCTGGTCGCCCAGGGCCGCAGCAACGCCGAGATAGCGGCTGACCTCTACATATCGGAGGCCACCGTGAAGACCCACGTGTCCCACGTGCTCGCCAAGCTGGGGCTGCGCGACCGGGTCCAGGCGGTCGTGGCGGCGTTCGAGATGGGACTCGTCACCCCCGGGACGTAGGGCCGCGCTGGACCAGGCCGCGCTGGATCATGTTCGCTCAGGCGGAGGGAGCGGCCTCGTCCGCCTCCGCCAGCTCCCCCTCCAACGCGCCCTCGCGACGGCGCCGCCATAGGAGGACTCCGATCACGATGGCGGCGGCCGCGACTCCGAGCACTGCTAGGCCGACGATGCTCGCCGTGTGGGCCGCCGTGCGCCATGCAGCGCCCGCCAGGAACCCGACCAGGACGAAGCAAGCTCCCCACACAGCGCCCCCCGTCACGTTGAAGAGCGCGAACCGCTTGTACGGCATGCCGGCGGTGCCGGCGATCCCTGGGATCAGCACCCGCAACGCAGCGGTGAACCTGCCGAAGAACACCGCCCATCCGCCGCGGCGCCGCAGCGCGAGACGGGCTCGGTCCACGTGGTGAGGCTTGATGAACCGCGACAGGCGGCCGCTCAGCATCCGGGTGCCCCAGCGGTGCCCGACCGCGTAGCCGACCGTGTCGCCGACGATCGCGCCAAGGATCACAGCGGCGATCGCGGCCGAGAGGTGCACGCGGTGCTCGTACGAAAGGACCCCTCCGAGGATTGCCGCGGTCTCGCCCGGAAAGATGAACCCGAAGAACGCCGAGGATTCCAGCGCCGGCAGCGCGAACAGCAGCGCGAGGGCGCCGATTCCGTGCAGGTGCAAGAGGGAGTCGACGATGCCGGACACCCCGCGATACTCGCCGACGGCTCGCCGCCTCACCAGCCGCTCACCCCCTGCTGGACCGGAGCTGGCCGCGTGCTGGCCTTCAGGACCGCAGCGGTGACGCCTCCAGATCCGCGCCCCCGGCGCGCCCGACCGAGCGGCGAAGCGCCGCGTGGAGCGACTCGGGTGTGAGCACGCCGAGGTAACTGTCCCCGTCGAGCACTGCGACCCAGCCGGCGTCTTGCTGGAGCATTTCTGAGAACGCCTGCTTGAGGCTCGCCTCCTTGGGAACCCAGGCCACCATGCGATGCACCCGCGGGCCGACCGTCCCGTCGCCGGTGAGGTCCTCACTGCCCACCCACCCACGAAGGTGACCGTCGCTGTCGACCGCCACCGCCCACTTCGACCCCGTCGCGTCGAGCCGCGCGCGGGCCTCCCCACCTGCATCTCCGGTGCCACCACGCGGGGGGCGTTCGAGGTCGGTGGAGTCGATGCCCGTGACGCTAAGCCGTGTGAGCCCTCGGTCTGCGCCGACGAACTCGGCCACGAACGCCGTGGCCTGCGACCCGAGGATCTGCGCAGGTGTGTCGAACTGCTCAAGCCTGCCGCCGTCGGCCAGCACCGCGATGCGGTCGCCGATGCGCACCGCCTCCTCGATGTCGTGGGTCACGAAGATCACGGTCTTGCGAACCTCTGACTGCAACCTCAAGAACTCCGCTTGGAGCCGGTCGCGGGTGATGGGGTCGATCGCGCCGAAAGGCTCGTCCATCAACAGCACCGGAGGGTCCGCCGCGAGCGCCCGGGCCACGCCGGCGCGCTGACGCTGCCCGCCGGAGAGCTCCGCTGGGTAGCGTTTGGCAAAGCGGGCAGGGTCCAAGCCGACCAACGTCAAGAGCTCTGCTGTGCGGGCCCGGATCCGGCTCTTTTCCCAACCGAGAAGTCTCGGAACCGTGCCCACGTTGTCCTCGACCGAGAGGTGGGGAAAGAGGCCCACCTGCTGTATGACGTAGCCGATGCGGCGCCGGAGCTCCACGGGGTTGACGTGGGTCACGTCGTCGTCGCCGAGGAATATGCGCCCGCTGGTCGGTTCGATCAGGCGGTTGACCATTCGCATGGTGGTCGTCTTGCCGCACCCCGACGGTCCGACCAGGACACACAGCTCGCCCTCGGCGACGTCGAGGTCGAGGGACTCGACCGCCACTTGCCCGTCGCCGTAGCGCTTGGTCACCGCCTCGAGCCGGATCATCTGGCGTGACCCTACCGACTGTGCGCCGCGCTGGCTAGGGTCCAATCCGTGGTGGCGTCGCAGCTCGCCTACTCCCAGCCCTGGGTGCAGTGGAGCTGGGTCTCGCGCCACACCGGCTTGTTCCGTCACGCCGTCGGCGAGCACCTGATCCTGACGGGCATAGCCGTGGGTGTGGGACTGATGATCTCGCTGCCTCTCGGCGTGTCGGTGTGGCGTTGGCGTTGGCTCGAAACGCCGGTGTTCGGGATCACCGGGGCGCTCTATGCCATCCCGGCCCTCGCGCTGTTCGCCTTCTTGATCCCGGTAACCGGCTTGTCGAGGCTCAGCGCCGAGATCGCCCTCGTCAGCTACACGCTGCTCATCCTTGTGCGCAACGTGGTGGCTGGCCTCGACGGCGTGCCCGCGGAGGTTCAGGACGCTGCGCGGGGCATGGGTCTGACGAGGTCCCAGATGCTGCTGCGGGTCCAACTCCCGCTAGCCGTACCGACCATCGTCGCGGGTGTTCGCATCGCCACGGTGACCACCATCGGCCTGGTGGCTGTGGCCGGCCTGATAGGTGAAGGGGGATTGGGAACCCTGTTCAACGACGCTCTGCCGACCAACTTCAGGACCGAGGAGGTCGTTGGGGCGGCGCTGATAGTCGGCCTGGCCGTGGTCGCCGACGCAGTCCTGCTCGGCGTGCAACGCCTCATGACCCCCTGGGCCCGGAGGGGGCGTC
>JBPCRR010000086.1:0-3224 GCA_050996645.1 Acidimicrobiales bacterium
CGGCCGGCACCGTGGCCAGGAGCACGCCCGCCACGGGGATGGCGTCGACGAGCGCCGCTACCACCGCCAGGAGCAACGGCTGGGGCACGCCGACCACCCACAGCAGCACGTAGGCCAGCACCCCGAAGAGGAGGGAGGTGATCGCCTGTCCCAGGACGTAGCCGCTCACCACCCGGCTCACCTCCGGCAGGGCGCGGCGGACCTTGCGTCGCTGGCCGGTGGGTAGGTAGTGGGTGATCCAGGCATACGTGCGATCCCCGTCGACGAGCAGGTAGACCGTCATCACCAGCACGATGACCAGGTCACTCGTGCCGGTCACCAGCCCGCTGCCGACGCGCAGGAGGCCGGTGGCCAATCCCCCGGAACTCCCCGCGCCGCACTTTGCGGCGGCCGTGAGCCGCGCCTGGAGTTGCGGGTTGTAGGCGAGCAGGTCGTGGAGTTGGGCGGTGTAGGTCGGCAGGTGGTCAAGAAAGGCGCTGCACTGGGCCACAAAGGGAGGCACCAGAAGACGCAGCAGCAGCGCCACCAGTCCGAGCGCCAAGAGGACGATGCCCGTAACGGACAGGGGGCGCGGCCAGGCCCGCCGTGCGAGGCGGCCGACTAGCGGATCGAGGGCGGCGGTCAGCAGGAGGGCGATGAACAACATGAGCACCACATCGGCCAGCTTGACCAGCACCCACAGGCCGCCCAGGGTGAGGGCAGCCACCAGGACCGCCTTGGCCACCGTCCGCGCCGAGACGTCATGGCGGACGATGGGCGGGGGCGGGACCGGCGGGGAGAACTCCGTGAGGATCGGCGGGGCGGGCGCCGGCGGAACAGTGTGATCGGCGAGCACGAGCTCCGCCTGTGGTTCCCCAAGCTCATTGGCCATCGGGTCGCTCCTCGCGCACGACGGACGATCGCGCGGGTGCGACGCGATCAGGAGTGGAGGGAGCCGGCGGCTCGTCCCACACGGCGCGATCCCGGTGGCGGTGGAGACGGGCGTGTTCCCAAGCCTGGTCCGCCGCGTTCATGTGCGCCCGGCGTGCGCCGTCCCGCTCCGCGGCGACATCACGGGGTGTCGCTGGTGCGCGCACCTCCCGGATGCGAGGGCGTTGCCGCCGGGCAAGGAGGATGACGACGATGGCGAGCGCCAGCGCGATGACGAGACCGACAAACCACCCACTCGACATGGCCAGAGCCTCCCGATCGATACGGCCTGCACCGGTGTTTGGGATCGAAGGGTCACCCGCATAACCAGTGCGGGAGTGGTGATCGGTGACCAGGGACGTGCGCACAATAGTGTAGCTGATCGCTCAGCTCCCGGCTGGGTCAGGGGTGCGCTCAGATCCGGGGAGCGAGGTCGTGTGGCTGGCCTTGGACAACGGACGGCATCCGTGCAGCCGAGGCGACGCCCTTGCTGGCCGTCCTGATGGCCCACGGCGGGTGACGAATGGACCCGTCGCGGGCCCTCACCGGTGCACTGCCCCCTCTCGGGATGACGATCGTCCCGCCCATTGCCTGCCCTCATGCCACGCGGCCCGGCTCAGTCCCCGGGGCATCCCGCAGTGATGCGACCTCGTCCATCCCCCTCTCGACGAGCCCTGGTCTCAGCAACGACCGGTTGTGTGAATTCCGCTCGTTGTCATGACGGGACGCCTGGCGCCCCTCGTATCGCATGGCGTGCTCAGGCGCGTACAATAGCCCCGTCTGATCCGCACCGCGCGGTCCGGGCTTGTGCCCCCACGACCGAGGGGCCGTCGATGGCGACCAAGCATCCTCCCGGTTCTGCCTCGTCTTCCGTACACCGCCGGCGCGATCAGCGCGCGACCGGCGCTGTCTTCGGTTGGCTCCAGCGCGGGCGCTCCGGGGCGGTGCAGAGCTATCGGGTCCTGCTGGCCAGCTGGCCGGTGCGGGGGTTCAACAGCGTGGGCGCTGGTCACCTCTCCGCCATCCTGGTCTACAACGGCCTCGTGGCCCTCGTGCCGACCACCCTGTTGGTGGTCTCCGTCGCTGGTCTCGTCCTGCGCCGGGACGCGGCCCTGACGACCTTCATCCGGGCGGTCGATTGGGCACTCCCCAGCGCCGACGCCCGCCAGGCCTTGGAGGCCGCCCTCGCCGCCCGGTGCAAGAGTGGCTGGTTCGCCCTCGCCAGTTTGGGGGGCTTCGTCTGGATCGGCAGCGGGTTCGCCGGCGCCCTCAACCACTGCGTCAATCGGTTCTACGGTGTGCCCGATGGCACGTTCATCGCCACTCGCCGGCGGGGGTTAGCCGTCCTCGCCGCCTTCGTCGCCCTCTTCACGGCCGTGACCGTCGCGGCCACCTTGCCGGCGCTCTTCATTCAGCGCGATGTCGGGCCCTACTTCCGCACCTGGGTGCTGGCGGGCGCCCGCGGCCAGATCGCCAGCTACGCGCTCGCCTATGGGGCGGCGGCCCTGGCGTTCCTGCTGATCTACCGGCTCACGCCCAACGCGGGGCAACGCCTGCGTGAGGTCTGGCCCGGCGCGCTGGTGGCCGGGGGGCTGTTCGTGGTGCTGGGCCAGGCCTTCCCGCTCTATCTGCGTCTGATCGGCGGGGTCAACCGCTACGGGGCGGCGTTTGGGTTGCTCACCCTCCTCCTGGCATGGTTCGCCGTGCTCGCCCACATCCTGCTCTTTGGCTGCTACGTCAATGTCACCTACCGCCGCCGGCGCGGCTCGTGGCCCCTGAGGCGGGTGGTGACCAGCGCACGGCCAGCATCGCACCCGCGGAATGGCCCGTGGGGCGGCCGGTCACCCGCATGGAAAGGGAGGGGGTGATCGCCTCGCAAACAACCGTTTCTGCAATGGACACGAGCATTCGATTCGTCCGCGCACCGGCCTGACGATCCTGTTGGGCCGGACGCAATGGCTGACGCGCCAGCTGGACGGGACCGACGAGGCGGAGCCGGCACGTGAATGACGTCGAGCGCGAGATCACCGAGCACGGGCAGCCCCACCCGACGACCACCGGCCCCCGCCCTGAGCGCCCAGGCGGCGCGGGTACGTGCGCGCCGCGGTACAGACGACGATGGGCTGGCGGCCGTCGCTCGGTCCATGCGCAACGTCGGCAGCAGCTCACGACCCAAGGCGGATCCACGAAGGCTGGGGAGCGTGAACTGACGCTGAGTGACGGGATGGGAGAGGAACTGGGAGTTCTGCGTCTGGTGCGCTGACGCAAGAGCACGCGGGCGCTTCTCTCCCACCGTGTCGAACGGAAAGCCACCA
>JBPCRR010000090.1:0-5355 GCA_050996645.1 Acidimicrobiales bacterium
GCGCCGGCGCTGCACTTCGCCATAACCAGCCAGGGCGTGGGCACGACCGGCACCGAGATCACCGGGGGCCAAGGCGACCTGGCGCGGCCCGACCAGCTGAAGGGCAGCTTCCGGATCATCTTCAACGGGTTGGCCGTGACGATCAACGTGGCGGCGGGGAGCGGGAAGTTCTACATCCAGCCGCCGTTCCAGACCAGCTACACCCTCACCGATCCCTCCAAGTACGGGCTGGGCAACCCCGCGGACCTGATCGACCCGACCAAGGGCGTGAGCGGCCTGCTCACCAACGCCCAGACCGCCACCTCGGCGGGCCAGAAGCGCGTCGGCGGTGAGGTGCTCGACGAGGTGCGGGCGACCGTCTCGGGGGACAAGGTGCCGGTGCTGCCCGACCAGTCGAAGAGCCAGCCGGTCGTCATGATGGCGGGGATCAACCCGAGTACTCATCAGCTGAGGCAGGTCACGCTGACCGGGCCATTCATCTCCGCCACGTCGGACGCCACCTATACCGTCACCTTGACCCGGTACGGCGAGCCGTTCCACGTAACTCTGCCTTCCACGTAGCGCGGCAGCCCGCAGCCGCCGGCGACAGCCGGGCCCGCTGGCAGCTCGGCTTCGCGGCAGCGGCGGTCCTGCTCGCCGCGGCGGACACCTACGTCGTGGTGGTGGTGCTGCCGACCGTCATGTCGGGAGTGGGCATCGGACTGGAGCACCTGCAGCGCGCCACACCGATTATCAGCGGCTTCCTGCTCGGGTACGTGGCCATCCTCCCCTTGCTGGGGCGGCTCTCGGACCTGCTCGGGCGCGAGCCGGTCTTCGCGGGCTGCCTCCTCGCGTTCGCGTTCGGCTCGGTGCTGACCGCGACCGCTCATGGCCTCGGGGTCCTGGTAGTGGGCCGCGCCCTTCAGGGCCTGGGAGGAGGCGGGCTGATCCCGGTGGCGCTGTCGCTCGTAGCTGCTCAGTGGCCACCCCAGGCACGCGGGCTACCCCTCGGGATCGTCGGCGCCGTCCAGGAGCTCGGCAGCGTGCTCGGCCCCCTCTACGGCGCAGCCGTGGTGGCTGTCGCGGGTTGGCGCACGATCTTTTGGCTCAACCTGCCTCTCGCCGCCGTCCTCGGAACAGCCTTTTTCCTATCCCGTCCGGTGGCCGCCGAGCATGCCGAGCCACGCCAACCGCCGGCGCGCTCCGGGGGCTTCGACTTCGTAGGGGCAGCCCTGCTCGGCCTCGGCTTGGCCGTGCTCGCGACCGCCCTCGACGCGCCGGCGCAGTTGACCGACAGCGTGACCTTGGGGGGGTGGCTCACCCCGGGTGCAGGGGGCGCCAGCTGGGGGCCCTTCACGTCGCGCCTCGCCCTCGCGGGGGCCGGCGTTCTGGCGGCCTTCGTGGCCTGGGAGCTCCTCTGCCCGCATGCGTACCGGCCTCTGGTCGCCTTCCGGCGCCTTCCCGATCTCCTCGTGGAGGCCGACGTGGCCGGCGCAGCCCTCTTGGCTGGGTTCCTCGCCTGTGTCGTGGTGCTGTTCTCCACCGCGGACCCCGGGCACCAGCTCGTGGCCAGCAGCGCGCCCGTGGTCGCCCCGGTCGGGTTGGGCTGTCTCGGCGCCTTCGCATGGCGTCAGGGCAAGGCCAGGCAGCCGTTGTTGCAACCGAGGTCCCTCGCCGCCAGGCCGGCGTGGGGGGCGCTGGTGGTCAACCTGGCCCTCGGCGGCGCGTTGATGGCTGCGCTGATCGACGTGCCGTTTTTCGCACGGGCCACGATCGATCCACACTCACAGGTCGACGCAGCGTTGGTGCTGTTGCGCTTCCTGGTGGCGGTACCGCTCGGCGCCGTCCTCGGCGGCCTGCTCACCCGCCGCAGCGGGAGGGGGCCGGCGGTGGCCACGATGGGGATGCTGCTGTCCGCCGCCATGTTCGTGGCCATGACCTCGTGGTCGGCGCGCGCGCTCAGCGTCGACTGGACGGTGCTCGGCGTGACCTGGCCCTTCCGTCAAAGCGACGTCGAGCTGGTGGCCTGCGGGCTCGGCTTCGGGCTGGTGATATCCCCGCTGAACGCCGCCGTCCTCGACCACGTCGAAGCCCGCCTGCACGGGTTGGCCACGTCTCTGACGGTCGTGGCGCGCACGGTCGGGATGCTCGCGGGACTGTCAGCGCTCACCGCCATCGGGCTCCGGCGCTTCTACGAGGCCCAGGCCCGGATCGGCTCGCCGTTCACGCTGTGCCCCGCCAGCCCCGGGAGCTGCCCCGCCTACGACCGCGCCACCAACCGGGCGCTGCTGGCCGAGCTGCACACCATCTTCGCGGGCGCGGCCGTGTGCGCCCTGATCGCCGCCGTGCTGGCGGGCCTGCTACTGCGCTCGCGAGGCCGCCTGACGCCCGCGACAGTGGAAGACTGAGCCAGGTTCGCCGATGGGAGGGATGCGACGATGTCCGACGCAGTAGACGCACTCGCAGCGAAAAGCGACGCCCGAGGCGCGGGAGGCGAGCTCGACGTGGTGGTGATCGGGGCCGGGTTCTCGGGGCTGTACATGCTCCATCGGCTCCACCAGCTCGGCCTGACGGCGAGGGTCTTCGACGAAGCCGACGACGTGGGTGGGACCTGGTACTGGAACCGTTACCCCGGCGCCCGCTGCGACATCCCCACGACCGACTACACCTTCAGCTTCGACCCCGAGCTCGAGGGGGACTGGACCTGGTCGGAGAAGTACGCGACTCAGCCGGAGATCCTGGCCTACCTGAGACACGTCGCGGACCGCTACGACCTGCGCCGAGACATCCAATTCTCGACAAGAGTCACCTCCGCGGTGTGGAACGACGCCGACGCCCGTTGGCAGGTCCGCACCGACAAGGGCGACGAGGTGAGCTGCCGCTTCTACGTGATGGCCAGCGGGTGCCTCTCCCTGCCGAAGTCTCCTGACATAGAAGGCGCCGAGCGCTTCGCGGGCGAGGTCTACTTCACCAGCAGGTGGCCCCACGAAGGTGTCGACTTCACCGGCAAGCGGGTCGCGGTGATCGGGACGGGCTCGTCGGGGATCCAATCCATCCCCCTCATAGCCGCCCAGGCGCGGGAACTGACCGTGTTCCAGCGCACCCCGAACTTCTCGATCCCCGCTCACAATGGGCCAGCCCCGAGCGAGCGGTTGGCCGCCATCGCAGCGGATCGCGACGCCTACCGCAACGCGGCCAAATGGTCGCGAGGCGGACTGCCTTCCGAGCCCACCGAGATCACCGGTGTAACCGCCAGCGAGGAGGTCCGCCGGGAACGGTTCGAAGCGGCCTGGGAGGCCGGGGAGCTGTTCGCCATCCTCGGCGTGTTCGCGGACCAGGGTTACAACCTCGAGTCCAACGAGATCGTCGCCGAGATGATCCGCGAGAAGATCCGTTCGATCGTCAAGGACCCCAGGACCGCCGAAGCTCTCTGCCCGAAGGACCATCCCTTCGGCACCAAGCGACCCTGCCTCGACACCAACTACTTCGCGACGTTCAACCTTCCCCACGTCAGGTTGGTCGACCTTCGCAAGCAGCCGATCGCCACCATCACCGAGTCGGGGATCGACACCATGGGCGAGACGTTCGAATTCGACGCCATCGTCTATGCCACCGGCTTCGACGCGATGACCGGACCGCTCGTGTCGGTTGACATCGCCGGCCGCGACGGGGTAACCCTCAAGCAGAAGTGGGCCGACGGGCCCTCGACCTACCTGGGCCTCGCCACGGTCGGCTTTCCCAACTTCTTCATGATCACCGGGCCCGGAAGCCCGTCGGTGCTCTCCAACATGGCCGTGTCCATCGAGCAGCACGTGGACTGGGTCGCCGACTGCCTCAAACACCTCCGGGAGCGCGGCTTCGTCACCATCGAGCCCACGCCTCTCGCCGAGGAGGCCTGGAACCAACACGTCGCTGACTGCGCTGCCCTCACACTTCACCCCACCGCCAACTCCTGGTACATGGGAGCCAACGTGCCGGGCAAACCCCGGGTGTTCCTGCCCTATATCGGCGGCGTCGACTTCTACCGCAAGGCCTGCGACAAGGTCGTGGCGGGCGGTTACCTCGGCGTCCGCCTCGACGGACCCGGCGGCACGGAGTGCAACGACGGCGCGGTCCGCCGCCTCCAGCCCGACGTCGAGATGATGCTCGAGCTCATGGCGGGGCTGGACCTGCCGCCGATCGAGTCGATGACGGTCGAGGACGCTCGCGCGTTCATGCAGGTCGCCAGCATCGGAAGGCCGCCCGGTCCGGCTGTTGCGGAGATTGTCGACGGGGTGATGCCCGGTCCCGGCGGACACCTCGAGTACCGGGTCTACCGCCCCGCCTCGCCTGGGCCCGAGCGACCCTCGGAGCGGGGTCCCGGGCCGCACCCCCTCGTCGTTTACTTCCACGGAGGCGGCTGGGTGCTCGGCGACTTGGACTCCGACGACCCGCTCTGCCGGGATCTCTGCGCCCGCTCGGGCTCGGCGATCGTGTCGGTCAACTACCGCCACGCTCCCGAAGCGCGATTTCCCGCGGCCGCCGACGACGCCTTCGCGGCAGTGCAGTGGGTGGCGGCCAACGCGATCGAGCTCGGCGGCATCCCCGGCCAGATCGCGGTCGCGGGCTGGAGCGCCGGCGCCAACGTGGCCGCTGTCGCCGCTCAGCTGGCCCGCGACGCCGGCGGCCCTGAGATCAGCGGCCAGCTGCTGCTCACGCCGGTCACCGACTGCGACACCCGCCGGCCGTCATATCACGACAACGGGGAGGGCTACGTGCTCACCGCCGCGTTGATGAACTGGTTCTGGGACAACTACGCCGACCCGGCCGAACGCAAGGACCCGAAGGCATCGCCTCTGCGCGGCGAGCTGTCTGGCCTGCCGCCGGCGTTCATAGTGACCGCCGAGTTCGACCCGCTGCGCGATGAGGGTGATGCGTACGCGGAAGCGCTTGCTGCAGCCGGCGTCCCGGTCCATCACCTGCGCGCGAGGGGCCACGTGCACACGTCGGTGACCATGGTCGACCTGGTGCTTTCTGGCGCCCAGGTGCGGGCGCAGATGGCCGACGCGCTGGGGAGCTTCTTCCCGGCGCCGGTCCGCGCCTGACGCGGGTTGGACCGCTCCAGCTCGCACGACCTCGCGCGCCTAAAGGCCCGCCAGCTGGGAGGCCCGGGTAAATACCGCATCGAGCATTGCCTCGCTCAGCACACCGGTGAATGTGTTCTGCTGGCTCGGGTGGAAGCTCGCCACGATCGTGACCCCCGAGGGCGACGCTGCCTCGACCCCGTGGCCGAAGCGAGGCCTGGGACGGACGTCGAGAAGCCGGCAGCCGACGTCGTAGCCGAAGCGTCCAAGGGCCACCACCGCGCGCAGGTCGGCGAGCAGGGCCCGCTCGCGC
>JBPCRR010000127.1:0-10773 GCA_050996645.1 Acidimicrobiales bacterium
CCCACCACCCGAGCCGACACCGAGGCCCCGCCCAGCTCGTCGTGGCGGGCCAGGACCGTGTCGCCGTCGACCAGCAAGATCGGCTGGAACTCGATCTCGTCGCCAGCGGAGGCGCCGAGCAGCTCGACCGCCAGGGTCTGGCCCTGCTCGACCCGTTCCTGCTTGCCACCGCTTCTTATGACCGCATACACAAGAGGGAGAGTATACCGACTACCCGGTGGGCTAGGTCAGCAGAGAGTCATCGAAGACGATGCCGCGGCCGGCGCACGTCGGGCAGGTCTCCGAGAGGGACTCGACCAGTCCCTCGGATATCCGCTTGCGCGTCATCTCGACCAGACCGAGCTCCGATATGTCGAACACCTGGGTGCGGGTCTTGTCCCGTGCAAGAGCGTCCCGGAAGGCCTTGATCACCACCGCACGGTTGGCCGTGATCTCCATGTCGATGAAGTCGATCACGATGATCCCGCCGATGTCGCGCAGGCGCAGCTGGCGGGCGATCTCCTCCGCTGCCTCCAGGTTGTTGCGGAACACGGTCTCCTCGAGGTTCGAGGTGCCCACATTCTTGCCGGTGTTGACGTCGATGACCGTCAACGCTTCGGTCCGCTCGATGATCAGCGAGCCGCCCGACGGCAACCAGACCTTGCGATCCAAGGCCTTGTGGATCTGCTCGTGGATGTGATGGCGCTCGAAGACGGGCAGGGGGTCGTCCTCGCCGGCGTACTCGACCCTGTCGGCGAGCTCAGGGCTGATGCTGGCCACGTACTCCCTCACCTCCTCGTAGAGGCTGCGGTCGTCGATCACCACGCCGCGGTAGTTGCGGTTGAACTCCTCGCGGATGACCCGCAGCGCCATGTCGGGCTCACGGTAGAGCAACGCGGGCGCCTTGGACGCCTTGGCCAGTTCGTCGATTCGCTCCCACTGGCGGGTCAGGCGCTCCACGTCGCGCTGGAGCTCGTCCGCGGTCGCGCCCTCCGCGGCGGTACGCACTATGAGCCCGTGGCCGGGGGGGCGGATCCCGTCGAGGATCCTCCGCAGCCGCTTGCGCTCCTCGTCGGGAAGCCTCTTCGAGATCCCATAGGTGTCGCTACCGGGGATGAGCACCACGAAGCGCCCGGGGATCGAGACCTCCTGGGTCAATCGTGCGCCCTTGGCGCCGATGGGGTTCTTGGTGACCTGACACAGGACGGTCTGGCCCGGCTTGATCAACTGCTCGATGCGGGCGTCGCGCCCGGCGCCCGGCAGCCTGCCCCGCGTGGGCTTCGCTGCGTCACCGCTCTCGGTGTCCGGCGGCGCTTCGACGTCGTCGGCGTCGTAGCGGACGTCGCCCCTGTAAAGGACCGCGTTCTTGGGCGTTCCGATGTCGATGAAGGCCGCCTCCATCCCAGGCAGGACGTTCTGGACTCGCCCGAGGTATATGTTGCCGTCGATCTGAGAGGAGTCGTCGGCCGGTCGCGAGACATAGTGCTCGATGAGCGAGCGTCCCTCCAACACTGCGATCTGGGTCGCGACCGGGTGGACGTGCACCACCATCAGGTACCGGCCGACCGGCCGGCCGTTTCGCTCCCTGCCACGCCTCTTCTCGAGTGTTTCCTCGTCCACCGCCGCGGGTGACCCGGTCAAGTCGGCCTCCACCGGCGACAGGTGTGAGACCGGGCGCGCCCGGCCGGAGCGTCCGCCGCGGCCGCGCCGGCGGCGGCGGCCGGCGTCGTCGCCTTCAGCGGGGGTGCGCCGTTGGGAACCGGTGCCGCCGCGGAGCCCTGCTCGCTCGGCCCCGGTGGCGCCCCGGTCAGCGCCGGCCCGCAGCCGCGGGGGGAGCGGTGGCCCAGGAGGTCCGGGGGCGGGCCGGGAGTCTCCGATCTTCGGTCGCGGTGCCAGCGCCGGCGGCCCCGCAGCCTCGGCTGGGGACCCGGAGCGCCCCGGCGCCTGGGGCCCGGCATCGTTGGTGGTGTTGCCGGCGCTCGGGGCGACGGCGCTTGAGAGCCCATCCGCCTCGGAGGCTGGGCTGCGCGCTCCGCCGTCGGCGGAAAGGGTGTCGGCCGCGGCCGGACCGCCGCCGCCCTGGCTAGCGCCCTCACCACCGGCGGCCTGGCCACCAGAGCCCTGGCCGCCGGCGCGGCCGGCCAGGTTGCGCCCCCCTCTCGATCCCCGACGCCGGCGGCGACCCGGGGAGGTGGGGGTGGCGGGGTTCAAGGCCTCAGGAGTGGGAGGCGCGGGGCTCGAGTCACCCATCGCCACGGGTGGCTCGCTACCCGAGCTTCGCGCGCTGGCGGGGAGCCCCTCAGAGGGGCCTGCGCTCACCCCGATGTCGCTGCCGGCCGGGCTGCTGAATGCGGGAGGCCCGGAGGGTCTCGGGTGGCTGGGTTCGGGGTGGGCCGACGGGGCGTCGGTCATGTCTTTGGTCCCTTCTCATGACGCGTGCTCCATCGCACGCGGCGCGCCGGTCGCGACGCCGAGAGCCACATCGAGAGGCTCAAAGCGCGTGCCGCTGCGCGAAATCCATTGGTTCGTTCTGCGTACATGGCGTTCCTCGACGTCGGAGCCAAGGGCCGCCAGGAGCTCCGAGGGCCGCAAGCTGCGGGGCTGCGCAGCCAGCTCGGTCTCCAACCAGACACCTTCGCCGGCATCGCCGCGCTCGGGGCCCAACACCCGCAGGCTGAGGATGCCGTCTCTGATGTCGCTGGTGGTCTCGATCCCTTTGCGGGAACGCGTCACCACCACCTCGGGGGCCGCCAACAGCGCGGCCACCCGTTGGTCCATCTCCGCCACCTCGACGCGCGCTGAGTCGCCAGCGGGTGCAGCCACGAGCCGCCAGGACGACGAGGTGACCTCTTGTTGCAGGGAGGGGACTCCGTCTGGGATCTCCAGCGCGAACATCGAGTCCACACCGACAGGCAGCGCCGCCGACAGGCGCTGCGGCCATTCCGAGATGTTGAGGTCTTCGCCTGAGCCCTCGACGTGGACGTCGAGGTACTCGGCGAGCGATTCGTGCCCGGTGGACAACGCAAGCCCGAAGCTGACCTTCGGGCGAGGGGAGAACCCGCCGGTGTAGGCAAGAGGCAAGCGTTCGCGCCGGAACGCTCGCTCCCACATTCGCGCCACGTCGCGGTGGCTGGTCCAGCGAATCTTGCCGAGCTTGGAGAACCTGATGCGAACCAGTGCCATCAGCGGCTCGCCGCCGCGACAGCCACGCCGGGGCGTAGTGCGACCGGCACCCATGCACCCGAATCGAGATCCTGGCCGGTGCCCTGGCTGCCCCCCGCCGGTGGGACCGGGGAGGCCACCACGTGTTCGACGCCGTAGCCGGTGCAGGCCCCGCAGTCGTAGCAGGGGGTCCAGCGGCAGTCGGGCGTGCTCCCCGCGACCAGCGCGTCCTCCCACTCCTGCCACAAGAAGTCGTCGTGCAGCCCCGCGGATATGTGGCTCCAGGGAAGCACCTCCTCCCGCTCGCGGTGGCGCTGGACGTACCAGTCCATCGAGAGCCCGCGAGCCTCCATCGCGCTGGTCCAGCGAGCGAGGTCGAAGTGCTCCGACCACTCCTGGAAGGTCCCGCCCGCGCGCCACACGTCCTCGATGACGGCGCCGACCCGGCGATCACCTCGGCTCGCCAGGCCCTCGACGAGGGTTGCCTTTGGATCGTGCCAGCGAAGCTGAACCCCCTTGTCGCGTCGGGTGGCGTCGCGCAGCAGCCCGATCCGTCGCGACAGCGAGGCGACGGTCTCCTGCCCGAACCACTGGAACGGGGTTTGAGGCTTGGGCACGAACCCCCCGACCGACGCGGTGACACTGGCCGACTTGTTGTGGCGCCGGCCGATGGCAACGCACTCGCGGGCCAGCGCTGCGATCCCCAGGGTGTCCTCGTCGGTCTCGGTGGGCAGGCCGGTGAGGAAGTACAGCTTGACGCGCCGCCAGCCCTGTGAGAACGCCGAGTCCACGGCCTCGTAGAGGTCCGCCTCGAGGATCAGCTTGTTGAGGACCTGGCGCATGCGCCACGTCCCCGCCTCGGGGGCGAAGGTCAGGCCGGTCCGGCGGACCCTTTGTATGTCCGCCGCGATGCCCACCGTGAAGGCGTCAACCCTCAGGCTCGGCAGGCTCACCGAGACCTGGCCATTGCACGCGGGGTCGTCGATTATCCCCTTGACGACCTCATCGATCCCCGAAAAGTCAGCACTCGACAACGAGGTCAGGCTCACCTCGTCGTAGCCGGTTCGGGCCAAGCCGTCGGACACCATCTGGCGAACCTGCGACGCTGGCCGCTCCCGGACCGGGCGGGTGATCATCCCCGCCTGGCAGAAGCGGCAGCCCCGGGTGCAGCCGCGGAAGATCTCCACGTTGAGGCGGTCGTGGACCACCTCGGTCATTGGAACCAGCTGCGACCTCGGATACGGCCACGCGGCCAGGTCCGAGATGGTCCTTTTCTCCACCTTCCGGGGGACGTCGCTGTAGCGGGGAGTGATCGACACCAGCCGGGGACCCTCGTAGGAGACCTCGTACATCGACGGGACGTAGACACCCGGAACCGCAGCCAGCGCCCGTAGGACCCGCTCGCGCGAGCCGGCGGTGCGGCCTCCTGCCTTCCACTCCCTCACCACGTCGGTGATCTCGCCGACCACCTCCTCACCGTCGCCGATGACGAATAGGTCCACGAAGTCCGCGAGCGGCTCGGGGTTAAACGCACAATGGCCGCCGGCGGCGATCAGGGGGTGCTCGGGACCACGGTCAGCGCACCGAACCGGAACCCCGGCGAGGTCCACGCAGTTTAGGAGGTTGGTGTAGACCAGCTCGGCTGACAGGTTGAACGCCATCAGATCGAACTCCCCTGCGGCAGTGTGAGTGTCCACCGAGAACAGCGGCACCCGTCGCCGGCGCATCTCGGCCTCCATGTCCAACCACGGTGCATACGACCGCTCGGCGAGCGCGTCGCGACGCTCGTTCAGCAGCTCATAGAGGATCTGGAGGCCCTGGTTGGGAAGGCCGATCTCGTACGCATCGGGGTATATCAATAGCCACGACACGCGCCCGGCTCCGTGGGCCGGAGCGATCGATCCGTCCTCGCAGCCTATGTACCTCGCCGGCTTCTGGACCCGAGCCAGGAGCGGCTCGATCTGGGGCCAAAGGGAGGTCATGTCCCTCCTCATTGTAGCCGCCGCCGGTTCTCTTCCCCGTCACCGGCGCCGAGCGCCGATCACTCATCCGTCGCCGTCGGGCGCCAGCGCAGAGGGTGACACCTGGGTCGGTGCAGGGGTCCCCGTCAGCGTGGTTTGGGGGTGGACCGGCAACAACATCGGCGCGCGGGGTGCCTGGTTGAAGTCGAAGTCGGCGCTCAGGTCCCCCAGGATCTTGACGTTCTCCCGGACGTTGGGGCGGGGGTCAGGTCTGCCGTCGGTCGCCGGGTCGAGGCGCTGGCCGCCGAGGAAGACGTCCTCGATGAACTTGTCGTATGCGTCGAAGCTGAGCGTCTGGTGATCGATGTAGCCGGCCTTGGCGTAAGGGCTGATGACCATCGCCGGCACCCGCAGCCCGTAGCCGTTCTCGTCCACGGTGGGCGGCGCCACGTGGTCGTAGAAGCCTCCCCAGTCGTCCCACGCTAGAAAGATCGCGGTGGAGCTCCAGTCGGGGCTGGCCATGGCGGCGTTGACGACGCTGGTGACATAGGACTGGCCGTAGCTGACCGGCCCCGGCGGGTGCTCGCTGACCTCCCCCGAAGGCACCACCCAGCTGACCGCGGGCAAGGTGCCCGCCTTGGCGGCGCTGTAGAAGTTGTCGACCGACTGGATGTTTCCGAGCTGCCCGTCGGCCTTGACGGTGTCGAAGTACGGCAGGGGGTTCCAGATCCCGGGCGTCGCCGCGTTCTGCTTCACCGGTGCGCACGAAAGGGCAGAGTCGTTCTGGCAGTCCGGCTCCGAGCCGGTGACCACGTAATAGCCCCAGCTCACACTGTCCTTGTGCATCAGGTAGGTGAGGTCGGTCCACGCGTAGTTCGGGGCCTTGGGCGCCGCAGCCTTGCCGGCGGCCGCCTTGGCCCGCTTCTTCGGCTTCGGGTTCGGGTTCGGGGGAGTGCCCGGGCTCTGCAGCGCGTTGACGCAGCTAGCCGGGTTGCCCGCCTGCGTGCAATGAGCGGACCACTCGCTGACCTGGAAGAGGTGCTCGGGCAGGCTCCACGACGCGTTGGGCTCGAACATGTGGTCCTGCAGAACGAAGTTCTTCGCGTAGGACCAGTAGTTGGGGATGTCGCTTTGGGTGTGGTAGCCCATCACGTCGGGAGCTTTGGAGTTGGCGCACGCCGGGTTGGTCACGTCCGCGCAGCCCTTCTTGGCCTGCAGCGCCTGCGCCACGAAGCCGTCCATCCTGCCTCCGTTGATGTCCGCGGCGGCGTTGGTCTGGCCGTGAGGGCCGCCCCCGTTTACGTCGGCGTGGTCGACGTAGGGGTGCACGCACTGGTTGGTTGCCGGGTCCGGGACGCAGCTCGAAGGCGCACCGTTGGCCATCGGCAACCCGTCCGCACCCGGGTACGTGCCGAAGTAGGTGTCGAAGGACCGGTTCTCCTGCATGATCACGATGATGTGCTTGATCTTGCCGAGCCCAGCCGCGACCGGACCGGGCGGCCGCAGGCCGGCGGTCGTCCCGGCGGTGGCCGTTGTCGGAGTGGCCGGTGTCGGAGTGGCCTTGTGGGTCGAGCTGCCACACCCCGCCACCAAGGCGGCGAGGGTCAAGCAGGCAACGCTGACGGTGGTCCAGCGAGGGATGCGCATGCTGCGAGATGCTCCTTTGTGCCGATGAGGGTCCGGGGATCGAAGTGTGAGGAGAACATGAGCGTCCGCGGCCGCGCTGGGTCAGCCGAACGTGCGCATCCGCACGTTGAGCACCAGCCCGATCCCAGCGAACGACGCGATGAGCGCGGAGCCGCCGTAGCTCATGAACGGTAGGGGGATCCCGGCTATCGGCATGATCCCCATGGTCATGCCGATGTTCTCGAAGACTTGGAAGACGAGCATGGCCAGCACACCGATGCAGATGAGGGTGCCGGAGAGGTCCCGCGAAAGGGTGGCCGTTCGCCAGGTTCGCCACACGACCGCGAGGTACAGCATCAACAGTAACGCCGATCCGACGAGGCCGACCTGCTCACCGACGGCGGTGAAGATGAAGTCGGTCTGCTGCTCGGGAACGTAGGAGAGGTTGGTCTGGGTGCCCTTGCCGATCCCCTGGCCGGTCAGGCCACCGTGGCTGATCGTGATCTTGGACTCGGCGAGGTTGTAGAGGTTGGCCCCCGCCTCGGTCTGCAACAGCTTCGGGTCGGGTTGGTCTGGCGAGCTGACGAAGGAGGTCAGCCGCGCCTTCTGGTACTGCTTGAGCACGCCGAAATGCACCACCCCGACGACGCCTATCAACGCGACCAGTGCGAGGAGGCCGAGGTGGCGCGCCCGTGTGCCGGCGATGAGGACAAGGGCTATGAGAACCGCGAGCAGGACCAATGCGCTGCCGAGGTCCGGCTGCTTGTAGATAAGGGCGAAGGGGACCGCCGCCAAGGTGACGATCACCGCCAGGCCCCTCCCGTCGAGCCGGCCCTTGAACGTGGCGCTGTAGGAGGCGAGGGCGACTATCAGGGCGATCTTGGCGAACTCGGAGGGTTCGAACTGGTAGGAGCCCACCTGGAACCACGCCTGCGCCCCCTTGCTCTTGTGCCCCACGGCGTAGACCGCAAGTAGCATTACCACGCTCCCCCCGTAGAACAGGAACGCCCAGTCCCGGTAGTGGTGGTAGTCGATGGCGGCCACGACGAACATCACCACCAGGCCGATCAAAAGGAACACGAGCTGCTTGCGCACGTAGTACTGCGGGCTCAGGCCCTCCGCCTGTAGCCGGTCTCGGGTGGCGGTGTAGATCATGAGCGCGCCGAAGGCGCTGATCAGGGTCACCACGATAACGAGCACGAGATCGAGGTGCCGCCAGCGCGACGGGATCCGGCTCTGGCGGTAGGCCGCTGGGTTTATCAAGGTTCGCCCCTCATGTCTGAGCCCCGCTCACCGCCGTCTGGACCACAGGCTGGGGGGGCAAGCCGTAGAGCACGTCGTAGATCTGGCGGACCACCGGGCCGGCGATGGAGGCGCCGTATCCGGCCTGCTCCAGGACCGCCGTCACCTCGAAGGTGGGATTGACCGACGGGGCGAACGAGGTGAACAGCGAGGTGTTCTGCTTGGGTGGGCTCACCTGGGCGGTGCCGGTTTTGCCGGCGATGTCCTTGGCGGCGAGGGGGGTGTTGGCAAAGACGCCGTACGCGGTCCCCAACGGGTTGTTGACGACTCCGCTGAAGCCGGCGAGCATCGCCTGGCGATCCGGATCGGGCAGGACCACAGTCTCTTTCTTGACCGGGGCGTACGCCACCAGGACGCGGCCGCCGGGCTCCTCGGCATCGAGGGTGATCCGAGGTTGCCATCGGGTGCCGCCATTGGCGAACGTCGAGTAGGCGTTGGCGAGCTGCAGAGGGGTCACGAGGACCTCGAACTGGCCCACCGCCACCTGCGCGCTGTCGCCGGTAAACCAGTCCCCGGTCAAGAAGTCCTTGGGGTGTTGCGCGAAGTCGGACTTCACCGATGCGGGTGTGGGGATCTTGCCGGGTGCTTCATGGGGCAGCGCCACCTGGCTCGTCGAGTCGAACCCGTAGCGCTTCGCCACGTCCTGCAGGGCCGTGGGACCGAAGCGGCGGCCGTTGACGTAGCCGTTCCAGAACTCGGCGCCCAGCTGGTTGAAGAAGATGTCGCTCGAGCGGATCAGAGCCCCGGTCAGGTTGATGGTCCCGAGCACCTCGAAGTTGTCGTTGTGGAACTGTTGGGGGCCGATCTTGATGTGCCCTTGGTCGGTGTAGGTGGAGCTCGGGGTGATCAGGCCCGCCTGCAGAGCGGCCGTGGCGGTCACCAGCTTGAAGGTGGACCCCGGGGCGTACTGGCCCTGGATCGTGCGGTCCACGAGGGGTTGGTTGGCCGCCGGAGCCTGGTAGGCGGCGTACTTGGACTGGCTGATGCCGCCGAGGAAGTCCTCCGGGTTGTAGACCGGGTAGGTCGCCAATGCCAGCAGCGAGCCGTCGCGGGGATCCTCGACCACCGCGGCTCCAGCCGGGGCGGCGAAGTCGCGACCGGTCACCCTGTCGAAGCTGTGCTGGGCGGTCGCGAGGCCCTGAGCTACTGCGTTGGCCGCCGCCATCTGCACGGTTGCGTCTATCGACAGCCGGAGGTCCGCGCCGCGCACTGGTGAAGTCGAGGTGACGACGCTCAACACGTTGCCCTTGGAGTTGACCTGGACCCGCTCGACACCGGGCTGGCCGCGCAGCATCGCCTCGTAGCTCGCCTCCACCCCCGCCAACCCGATCTGGTCGCCCCCCTGATACCCCTTGGACTTGAGCTGCTGGTACTGCGCCGAACCGATCTGGCCTGCGTAGCCGACGATGTTCGCCGCGGCCTTGCCCGCGGCAGAGTAGGCCCGCACCGCCTCGGTGGTCGCGGTCACCCCCGTGAAGAGGTCCTGGTGCTCCTGGACGTAGAGGATTTCGCTGGCGCTGGCGTCGGGCAGCACTGGCACAGGCGCGTAGGGGCTGTAGACCTTGTTGGCGACGACCGCGTCGAGCTGGGAAACGGTCATCCCGAGCAGCGCCGCCAGCCGCACCACCATAGAAGGGTTGGCGATCGCGGACTGGCGGTCGACCTCGATGACCTCCGAGAGTCGGTTGCCCACCAGCACGACGCCGTTGCGGTCGAGGATCTGGCCCCGCGGGGCCGGGGTGTAGATGGCCCGGATCCCGTTGTTCTCCGCGACCGCCTGAGCCTTCGGGGCGTTGATGACCTGGAGAGACCACAGGCGGGCGAAGAGCGACGCGAACAGGCACGCCACGACCACCAGGACCATGGTGAGCCTCACTCGCGCGGTGTCGGAGCCCAGCGGCGCCGTCAAGACCCGGCGCCCTTGGCAACCGATGCGAGCGCCATCAGGGTCTCTTTACCATCGCTTTCATCGAACCGCCAGGCGGTCAGGCCGGCCGCGCCCGAGCTCGGCGGCACCGTCGGAGCCGCGCGCCGCCCACTCGAAGAGCCGGCTGACCGGCCAGCTGAGTACCGCCGCCCACGCCGCCTCGAGGACCACCACCCGGAGAAGCCACGACCGCCCGCCGATGAGCAGCTGGGACTGGCCGACGACGTCGCCTAGGACCACGAACGCCAGAACCCCCGCGACGGTCGCCCCAGCGGCCATCACGGTCGCCAGCCACCGGCTCTCGGGCAGGACGTTTGACCGCAGGGTGCCCACCGCGAAGCCGACGATGCACCAGGTCAGCGCCGAGAGTCCCACCGGGGTGTCTGTCAGCCACAGGTCGGCGAGCAGGCCCGCCGCAAATCCCGTGACGGCGCCCCCCCCCGCCCCGCCGGCCAGTCCGCCGCAGATGGCCAATAGCAGCATCAAGTCGGGCGCGACGCCGGCCAACCGGAGATCTGGGGCGAGGGTGGTCTGCACCACGATCCCCGTCAGCAAGACCGCTCCGATCCGCAGCCGGGCGGCGTTTCGGGGGGTCACTGCGGAGACCACAACATGACCTGCAGATAGTCAAGGTGGTTCAGGTCAGCCGCCGGCGCGAGGGTCACGTCTTGCTGCAGGGCGCCCGGCGGCGTGCTCGAGGTGATCACCCTGCCGACCGGCAGGCCCTTGGGGAACTTCTCGAGCTGCAACCCGCTGGTCCAGAGGAGCTGGCCCTTGCTGAGTGTCACCTGAGGCGCCGGCGCGACGCGGTTGACC
>JBPCRR010000182.1:0-2502 GCA_050996645.1 Acidimicrobiales bacterium
CTCGAAACGTACCTCAAGATCACGATGCCCCGTCCCCGCGTCTCGCGCCACCTCGACGCCGCTCCCGACCTGTTGATGGTCGAAGCCGAGGACCGACCCCGCAGCTCGTGGATTGTGCGCGACGAGGGCAAGCCGCCCCAGTTCGTGCTGGAAGTGGCGTCTGGGTCGAGCTGGGAGCGGGACAGCGCCGACAAGCCGCTGATCTACCAGGCGATGGGGGTGCGGGAGTACGCGCTGTTTGCACCCGAGCGGCGGGACGGGGGACCCACCCTGTTCGGTTACCGTCTGGATGGGCGGGGGCGGTACCGGCCGTGGGCGGTGGACCGGGGTGGGGTGCTGTGGAGCCGGGAGCTGGGAGGTCTGGGGCTGTACGTCGAAGAGGAGCTGTGGCTGCGGGTGGTGGACGCGCAGAAAATCAGACTGACGACCCCGACCGAGTTAGGGCCTGTCAAAGAATAAACGATGCGAAGAGGGGTTGGCGAGGAAGGATGGTGTAGTTCCACTCGCCGTGAAAAGCATCGCGCACGATATGGAGGGTGGCCATCTCGGCATCGGAGACCGTCATGCCAGCGGGATAGGTGTTGGTATCGAGGAAACTCTCGACGGTCAGACCGGTGGCGGTGGTCGTGGCCGCGATCAAGCTGAGGATGACGGCATAGCTGACCAAGGGGCGACCGCGCCAGTTCTGACTGATGAAGGAGAAGAGGCGGTGTTCGATCTTGTTCCACTTGCTGGCGCCGGGAGGGTAGTGACCGACGGTGATCGCCAGACCCGTGTCATCGGCGAACTGCTGGAGTTCCCGCTTCCACAGGCGCACGCGTGACCCATTGCTGCCGCCCCCATCGGCGGTGATCAACAGGCGCTGGGCCTGTGGGTAGCGAGCGCCTCCGGTCGTCTCCCACCAGCGACGCAGACTGGCCACCGCAAAGGCTGCGGTGTCGTGGTCAATCCCGACGTTGACCCAGCCCGCGTTCTGTGCCAGGTCATAGATGCCGTAGGGACTCACCCGCCCCAACTCGGGGAGCACGAAGTCGTGGAC
This sequence comes from Acidimicrobiales bacterium, assembly GCA_050996645.1. GTDB lineage: Bacteria > Actinomycetota > Acidimicrobiia > Acidimicrobiales > Palsa-688 > JBPCRR01. Next base: position 1,040 of record JBPCRR010000182.1, read on the forward strand.
GCGCACCTCCTCGGGTCGTCCCCGCGGCTGCCACTCCTGCCCCCCATTCTTGAAGTCGCCGACCAGTTCCTTCTTCTTGGTGTCCACCGAGATCACCGGCTCCCCAGCGGCCAGATACTCCTGAGCCGCCGTGTCAAGATGGGCAAACTGCGCATCCCGGTCAGGATGGCTGTCCCCCTCTCGCGTCGTGCGAGTGCCCTGCAAGCTGTACCGGAGGTCCTTGAGCACCGACGCCACCTTCTGGTGGCTGACCTGATGGCCACGCTGGCGCAACTCGTCGGCTAACTTGCGCAAACTCTTGCACGTCCACCGCAGCGCGGACTCCGGATCGCCCCGCGTCACCGGCTCGATCAACTGCTCCAAGTCCGAGCGGAGCCGCGGATCCTGCGTCTCCAGCGTCTTGCGTCCCCCACCCACCCGGCGGATCCGTCCGGCGGGTGCGCTGGCCACCTCGCCCCGCAACTCTTGGATGCCACGCGCGATCATCCCGCGCGACACCGCCGTCGCGCGCGCTACCGCCGTCACTCCTCCCCGCCCCAGCGTCACCGCTTCCGTCGCGGCCACCGCTCGCCGTCCTCGTTCGTCCAGATTCTCCGCCACGTGCGCGTACCGCTCACCAATTCCTGTGGTCTCTTTCATCCCACCAGCGTAAACTGTTGTCCCATCCCTTGCCCATGTCGGTTCGCCCTCTTTATTCTTTGACAGGACCTAAGAGGCTGAAGCCAGAGGTCCCGGGGATCGTCCGCTGATGACGATTGCCGGTAGGCTCGGCTGTTCCGGCGCCGAAGTCCGGGAGCTTGCCTCTCGCAATCCCAAGGGGTCACTAAGCGAGGGACAAGCTCCTGCGCTACGGTCATGCCAGAAAAGTGAGTACAGAGTCAAAGGCCATGAGCGGACGACGATCCTCGCGATCGAGGGCAGAGTCACGAGGCCAGGTCGTTGGGCCACCTATTGAGCAACTGTTGAGCAGAGCCTTCTTTCTGTTGACACAGCGTTGACCCCCGGCACTGGACACTTCCTTCGTAGGTAGCTACGGAGGAGCAACGTGCCGTCCGCATGGTCGCCATCGAAGCCGACATCTTGTCCCGACGATCCCTTTGTGGATCGACGCATGTGAGCTACCGACACATCCTGGTCGTCGAAGACGAGGAGCTCCTGCGACGGATTATCGTCCGCAACCTGGCGGCTCGCGGACATATGGTCTCTGAAGCGAAGACGGCCGCGGAAGCCGTCGCTTCGGTCGCCGGCGCGTGGCCCGACCTCATGCTCCTCGACATCAACTTGCCGGATCGGAGCGGATGGGATGTCCTTCGGGAGCTTCGGGACCGGGGAATCGACGTGCCGACGGCCGTCATCTCGGCCGTGCGCATCGTCCCGAGCCGGCTTGAAGAGTTCAAGCCGCTGGCCTACCTCACAAAGCCGTTTCCGCTGGAGGCGTTGCTCAGGATCGTCCACGATGGCGG
>JBPCRR010000217.1:0-4172 GCA_050996645.1 Acidimicrobiales bacterium
CTATTACGCAGCCGGGGTGGCCCGCGTCCAGGCGCTCGAACAAGACGGCGCCACCTTCAGCCCGCTGGGGACCGTCGTCGTGGTGCCGCCGTGGAACTTCCCGCTCGCGATACCCGCCGGGGGGGTGCTAGCGGCCCTTGCGGCCGGCAACGCAGTGATCTTGAAGCCCGCCCCCGAGTCGGTCGCCACCTCGGCCGCGCTGGCTGAGGCCTGCTGGGCCGCCGGGGTCCCTCCAGATGTCCTCCAGCTGGTCCCCTGCGCCGACGGCGAGGCCTCTAAGAGGCTCATCACCGATCCCGGTGTCGACGGGGCGATCCTCACCGGTTCGTGGGACACGGCTCGGATATTCCTCGGCTGGAGGCCATCGCTGGCATTGAGGGCCGAGACCAGTGGCAAGAACGCCATGGTCATCACGGCCACCGCCGACCTGGACCTCGCCATCGCCGATCTGGTCCATTCGGCGTTCGGTCACGCGGGCCAGAAGTGCTCGGCGGCCAGCCTGGCGATCCTCGAGGCTTCGGTGTACGACGACCCTCGGTTCAGGCGCCAACTGGCCGACGCCGTCAGGACTCTGCGCCTTGGCCCCGGCTGGCACCCCACAACGACCATGGGCCCGCTGATCCGTCGGCCAGAAGGTCCCCTCGATCGGGCCTTGCGCCATCTGGATGGGGGCGAGACCTGGTTGGTGCAGCCGGCTCAGGTCGGAGGCAATCCTCAGTTGTGGTCGCCTGGGGTCAAGCTCGGTGTTCAGCCAGGGTCCCACTTCCATCTGACGGAATGCTTCGGTCCGGTGCTCGGCATCATGCGTGCGGCGAACCTGGAGGAGGCCACCCGCTGGCAGGACCAGCCGGCCTACGGGCTTACCGCAGGATTGCACAGCCTCGATCCGGCGGAGATCGAATGGTGGACCGACTCCGTGCGCGCAGGCAACCTGTATGTCAACCGCCCCATCACCGGCGCCATCGTCGGCCGCCAACCCTTTGGGGGCTGGAAGCGAAGCGTGGTCGGCCCAGGCGCGAAGGCGGGAGGACCCAACTACCTGCTGTCCCTGGGAACCTGGACGGCGCCAGCACCGCCGTCGGTGGACGGCTTCGCCGATGCTGTCGCCCGGACTTGGAGCCAGTCGATGGGCCCGAGCGATCCGGCCGGGCTCCGGGCTGAGGCCAACGTGTTCCGCTATCGGCGGCTGAAGCGGGTTTTGGTACGTGCCGGTCACGACGTCGGCGACCGTGACTTGGACGCCGTCGTCGCCGCGGCAAAGGCCATAGGGGTCGCGGTCGAGGTGTCGGCGACCCGTGCACGGGAGGCACCGGGAGCACGGGTCGAGACCGACCACGAGCTGGTCGAGCGGCTGGCGGAGACGGCCGGGTTGGACAAGCTGAGGCTCCTCGGGACCGCCGGAGACGAGCTTCGGTTGGCCGCCCACGATGCCGGCCTCTGGGTCGACGACACGCCCTTCAGCGCTCATCCCGGCCTCGAAGCGCTTCGCTGGGCGCGGGAGCAGGTGGTCAGCCAGACCCTCCACCGTCACGGGGACGTCACCGGAAGGTTCTCATCTCCACGCGGCCACACTGTTGCGAGCTGAACGCACTTGGGCTTGAATGGCTTCGTTCGGCCATTGGGAGGAGCGCATGACCACCCAGGTGGAGAGGCCACCTGTTTCACGCACCCGCACGAGGGCCGTCCTCGACAGCCTGTCCCCAGGAGAATGGCGCCGCGCGGGTTCGATGGCCGCCGTCATCGCCCTGCTGCACGTGGTGGGCTTCGGGCTGTTGGGCCTCGCCGTGAGCCGCCACTATCGCCTGGACGCCACCAAGACATTTGGGATCGGCACCGGGACACTGGCCTACACCCTGGGCTTGCGCCACGCCTTCGACGCTGATCACATCTCGGCGATCGACAACACCACCCGGAAGCTGATGGCTGAGGGCAAGCGACCGTTGTCGGTGGGGTTCTTCTTCTCCCTCGGACACTCCACGGTGGTCTTCTTGCTCGCGTTCTTGCTCAACTTCGGCATCCGAGCCCTAAACAGCCAGGTGAGAGACGACCGCTCGAACCTCCACCACTACACCAGCCTCGTGGGGACGTCGCTGTCCGGGGCCTTCCTCTACGTCATCGCGGCCTTGAACCTCGTGGTCCTCGTCGGCATCGTGCGCGTCTTCATGCAGATGCGGCGCGGCGACCACGACCCCGAGGAGCTCGAGAGGCAGCTCGACGCGCGGGGGATGATGAACCGGTTCTTCGGCCCGCTCGCGAGCCGCATCGACACACCGTGGAAGATGTATCCGATCGGCTTCCTCTTCGGCCTGGGCTTCGACACGGCGACCGAGGTGGCGCTGCTCGTGCTCTCGGGGGCGGCCGTGGTGGGGGGGCTGCCGTTTTGGGCTGTGATGTCGCTGCCGGTTCTGTTCGCAGCGGGCATGAGCCTGCTCGACACCATCGACGGCTCGTTCATGAACTTCGCCTACGGGTGGGCGTTCTCCCACCCAGTCCGCAAGGTGTACTACAACATCACGATCACGGGGCTTTCGGTCACCGTGGCATTGGTGATCGGCACGATCGAGCTGCTGTCGGTGCTCGGCAGCCAGCTCCGGCTGACCGGTGGCCTATGGAGCTGGACATCCAACTTCAACATCAACCATGCCGGCTTCATAATCGTGGGGCTGTTCATCGCGACCTGGGCGGTGGCGTTGTCGATCTGGAGACTTGCCAAGATCGAGGCTCGCTGGACAGGCAACGCAACTTCCGGAGATCGGCAGAATGCCCCGTGATCAGCGGCGGCAATCGGAGGACCACCGAGGCGGAGATCGATTCCGCGATGGCTTTGATCCGCAACGATGGCGGGCGGGCCACGGAGTCACGTCGCTTCGTGCTCGAAGCGCTCATCGAAGCCGGTGCCGAGCACCGCACCGCGGAACAGCTGGCGGCTGAGGCTCAACGCCGGCATCCAGATGTGCACCCCGCGACGGTCTATCGGGCGTTGGAGCGCTTCGAGGACCTGGGCATCGCCTACCACACCCACCTCGGGCACGGCCCTGCCCAGTGGCACTTCGGCCGGGTTCCTCACCCTCACCTGACCTGCTCGCGGTGCGGGGCGGTGGTGGAAGCAGACGGCGCCCCGTTTGCCGAGCTCGCGTCGAGGCTGCTGGCGACTCACGGGTTCGAGGTCGACTTCGGGCACTTTGCGGTGACCGGGACCTGCGAGGGTTGCCGTTAGAGTCGTCGGGATGCAGGTCGTTCTCGGCATCAACTGCTTCAGCTATGACACCGCTGCCGCGTTGCTGGTTGACGGGGGATTGGTCGCCTTCGTGGAAGAGGAAAGGCTCAACCGCGACGTCCACACCAAGCGCTTTCCCCACCAGGCGATAGCTTCGTGCTTGCGCCAGGGTGGCCTCGATATCGGCGACGTGGACATCGTGGCTTTCGCACATCAGCCGGTCCGGGACTTCGTACGGGGGGCGACGGACGCCGTCCGCCGTGCGGCGCCCAAGCGACTGGCTGGCCAGGCCTACGTGGATGCCAGGCTCCTGGCCAAGGAGCGCCTGTTTCGCAAGGCCTGGCGCTACCGCGGGCCGATCGTCAACGTGGGGCACCACCTGTCGCACGCCGCCGGCACCTTCTTTTCCAGCCCCTTCGACAAGGCGGCGGTGCTGACCCTGGACCGCGGCGGAGACTTCCTGTCGACTACCACGAACGTCGGCGAGGGAGCGGACCTACGGGTGCTCGACGAGGTCCGCAACCCGACCTCCCTCGGGGAGGTGTACACCGCCGTAACCCGCCACCTCGGCTTCTTCGCCAACGACGAGGGCAAGGTTATGGGACTGGCGCCGTACGGGACCACCAAATTGGTCGACGACCTGAAGGACCTCATTCGGCTCCTGGAAGACGGACGCTTCGCTGTGAACTTCGAGTGGTTCGGCTATCAACGTGACGGGCCACCCGTGTCGGCTGCTTTCGTTGACCGCTTCGGGCCCCCCCGGAAGCCGGAGTCGGAGATCACCGACTACGACAAGGACCTGGCATACGCGGTGCAGGAGCTCATCGAAGAAGCTGCGTTGCATATAGCCCGGGCTCTGCGTGCAGCCAGCCCGAGCCCGCACCTCTGTCTGTCCGGAGGGCTGGCGCTTAACTCGGTCATGAACGCGCGAATCCTCGCCGAGGCGGGTTTCGAC
>JBPCRR010000229.1:0-16327 GCA_050996645.1 Acidimicrobiales bacterium
GTCACGGTCTTCGTGTCCACCGGCACGTCGGTGCCCAACCTGGTCGGCCTGCCCCGCAGCCAGGCGGACGCCAACCTGCGTGCGGCCGGCCTCAAGGGCAGCTACACCCCACAAAGCGTCAGCGACGCCTCTCAAAACGGGATGGTGATCAGCCAGAGCGTTCCGGCGGGGACCGCCCTGCCACCGGGCAGCACCGTCGACGTGGTGGTGGGGGCCTACGCCGCCACGACCACCACCCCTCCGTCGACCACGTCGCCTACGCCCACCGGCTAGCAACCCCGCGAGGGCCCCCCGGTGGCTCGCAGGCACTACGCCGGGGAGGACCCCGGTTCGTCGAGTGCCAGCGCGTCGAGTGCCTCGGGTTGGCCGCACATGGCGAGCCAGTTGGCCAGGAGACGGTGGCCGCCCGCGGTGAGGATCGACTCGGGGTGGAACTGGACCCCCTCGACGGGCAGCCACCGGTGCCGGAGGCCCATTATCGTGCCATCGCACGCCCGGGCGCTCACCTCGAGCAGGTCGGGCAGCCGCTCGGGCGACACGACCAGGGAGTGGTAGCGGGTGGCCACCAGGGGATCATCGAGCCCGGCGAACACGCCGCGGCCGTCGTGGCTGATCTCGGAGGTCTTGCCGTGCATGACCGCGGTGGTGACGACCTGGCCACCGAAGGCGGCGCCGATGCACTGGTGGCCCAGGCACACCCCGAGCACCGGGACCCTCGGAGCCATGTTCATGATCAGCTCGGAGCTCACGCCGGCCTCTTCGGGCCGGCCCGGCCCTGGCGACACCAGCAACCCATCGGGCGCCAGGGCGACCGCTTCGCCCACCCCGAGCGCGTCGTTGCGGTACACGACCGGCTCGGCTCCGAGCTGGCCGAGGTACTGCACGAGGTTGTAGACGAACGAGTCGTAGTTGTCGATCACCAGCACCCGTGCCTTCGCCATCAGCCAAAGGTAATGTCCGCCAGCCGACGTTCAATGCCTCGGCCGCCACCCACCCTCCGTCGGCTCGCCGGACCCTGACGACGACTACCTGATCTTCCTAGCCGCGTCCGCGCTCGCCGTCATCGTCTCCGGCGATTCCGACTTGCTGAGCTTGGCAGGTCAGATCCCGGTCTACACCCCCGCGGCCTTCCTGGCCCCTGCTGTCGGAGAGCTGATCGGTCAGCGGCGCTTGCGGCGGGGCCGGGTCCGTCCTGATCACCAGCAGGCCTTCGCCTCGATCGGGGACCCGGCACTAGTCTGCAGGGATGCCGAGGAGGACCAAGGACGCCTCAGGGCGGGTAACGGCCAAGGGCAGCCCCGGCCGGGTTCGCTGGTCCGGCGAACCCGCGGGACGGCCGGCCAGCGGCCGCTACACCGCCCCGATACCCGATGAGCTCCGCCACAGCCCCCGTTGGGTTCCGGTCCTGATGCTCACCCTCTTCGGTCTCGGCCTGATTTGCATCCTGCTCAACTACCTGGGTGGTCTTCCCGGCGGCGCGAGCAACGGCTACCTGCTGCTCGGGCTCGGGCTGATCGTGGGCGGCTTCGTCACCGCGACCCAGTACCGCTGACGGCGCCGATAAGGTCGGGGCCGCGAGCACGCCCTGATCATGCACAAGTGCACGTCAACTCCGGGATGCTGAAGGCTATGATCCAGTCACGTCGCGTTACTTCCAGCCCCGGTGCGCGTACTCTAAAGGCAGGGACCCCGTCGATGGCCGGATTCGCGTTAGCAGGAGGTGGAGATGCGTAGAGGTGGCGTTCCCGGCATCGTTTCATTGTTGCTTGTCGTGTGGCTGATCATTGGCGCCATCGCCGCCGGTCAGAGGCACTACTACAACGGGTCGGCCGAAAACTGCGCGAAGGCGGGAACCATCGTCGTGACGATCCTTGCGGGTCCTCTCAACTACGTCGGCGTGAACCCTAAGATCTCATCCTGCCGAGCGCCGCAACCGAGTAAATGACTACGCGAAGCCGGGAATAGTGCTGCCTCGCCGAGGTAGCTCTACTCCACGCTCGAAGCTAGCCCGAGCTAGGGCGTGGCCTTGAGCTTGGGCGGGGGCAGCCCGACCTTGGGGGCAGCCACCGCAGCGTCCGGCCAGCGCCGGCGCGACACGATTGCGAGCTTGCGCATCAGCTCGATAGCGCCCGGGTCGTCGTCGCCAGGCCGGGTCTCGATGACCCCGTCGGCGAGCATCCCCTCGATGATCTCCCTGCCCGCGTCGGTGCGCACCACCGTGAGAGTCCAGTCATTGAAGGCGCCTATGCCTCCAGTCGAGATGTCTGCGTGCTCCGCGGCGAAGTCCGGGCAGGACTTGCAGCCCTCGCGGGTCCACGCGTGGCATTCCTTGAGCGGTATCTCGTGATAGGCCCCGTCCCGGGTCCAGATCTGGCACACCCCCTTGATGTTCATCTTCGAGATGTCAGCGCGGGCAAGGCCGTACTTGGCCTCGAAGAGCTCCTCGAAGATGGCGTCGTCGAAGGTCTTGGAGCAGAGCAGGCCGATCGATAGAGCCAGGCGGCGACCGACCTTGCCGGCCTTGCGGGCACGCATCACCGGCGGGACCGAGGCCTGGCAGCTCATCCCAACCAGGGCGAGGCGCTCGGCGCCGTTGGCCACCGCTGCCTGGTAGGCGAGGGTGTTCGCCGAGAACGTGTAGCGCGATCCCGCTGCAGCGAGGATCTCCGCCCGATTGCGGGCCAGGCCCGGAACGGCCCGCCACGATGTGCCATCGCCCTCCAGGAGCGAGACCAGCGCCGCGTCGATCCGATCGTGCTCCAGGCACCACAGCAGGATCGCGGACACCAGCCCCCCGTCCTGGCCCTCGGCGTGGAGCTCGGGATCGGTCGCCCGGGCGAGGAATATGTCCTTGCTGACCCCCGCGAGCTCGGCCGCCTCCCGCTCGCGTCCGAAGAGGTATCTGTCGATCTCGGGCTCCCAGTCCCGAAAGCGCGGGCACGCCCTCGTGCAACTCGTGCAGCCCCGATCCCCGTGGCCGCACCCGCCAGGGCCGCCCTCGGCTTCGAGGTGGAAGGGTCTGTAGACCCCGTTGGTGGCGTCGTATCCGAGCACGTCGTGGGGGCAGGCCACCACGCAGCCCGCGCAACCCGTGCACAGTCCCGTGGTCACCACTTCGGAGTACAGCTCCACCCATTGCGCCCGCCAGCGCTCGGCCTTCGCTCGCTCCTCGGTCACTGTCTGCGCCATCTCCGGAGGCTACCGCCGGCGCCCCAACGCCGACACTCCCACTGCGGCGGCCGGCGGGCGAGATGGGCCTGGTACCCGGTGGTGGTCCGGCGCGGGGTTGGGCCAAAGGGCTCAGAGATGGTGAACATCGCCGATACGCAAAGTTACAGCCGTGTGACACTCCCCAAGATTGTGCACAGCTTGGGGACAAGTCACAGGCTGCGCCGGCGGGCCAGACGCTGCCCCGTTCGGACCCTGCCCCGGGCGTGGGTCAGCCCAGGCGCTCGATCACGGTCGCGTTGGCCATCCCGCCGCCCTCGCACATGGTCTGTAGCCCATAGCGGCCGCCGCTTCGCTCGAGCTCGTTGACCAGGGTGGTCATGAGCTTGGCGCCCGAGCAGCCGAGCGGGTGGCCCAAGGCGATGGCGCCGCCGTTGACGTTGACCCTGTCCATGTCGGGGTGGTGCTCCTTCTCCCACGCGAGGACCACCGACGCGAAGGCCTCGTTGATCTCGACCAGGTCGATGTCGTCGAGGGTCAGCTTGCCTCGCTCCAGCACCTTGGTGGTCGCTGGGATCGGAGCGGTCAGCATGCGGATTGGGTCCGCTCCGGCGAGGGCGAAGCTGTGGAACCGTGCCCTCGGCGTGAGACCCAGCGCGCTCGCCTTCTCCTCGCTCATGACGAGGAGGGCAGCCGCGCCGTCGGTTATCTGCGAGGAGTTGCCGGCGGTGACCCTGCCGTCGGGCTTGAACGCCGGCTTCAGGGTCGCCAACGACTCCTCGGTGGTGTCGGGACGGATCCCTTCATCGGCTCGGAGGGTCTCGTCGGAGGTGACCACCTTGCCGGTCTCCTTGTCGCGCCGGCGCACCTGGACGGGGAGGATCTCCCGCTCGAAGCGTCCTTCGGCGGTGGCCTGGGCCGCCAGCCTCTGGCTCCGCGCGCCGAAGCGGTCGAGCTCCTCTCGCGACAGCCCCCACTCCTCCGCGATGATCTCCGCCGAGATCCCCTGGGGCACGAGGCCTCCGGCCGCCTCGTAGCGCTTGACCAGCTGGTCGCTGAACCCGAACCCGAGGCTCGGGTTGGACACGCTGGCCCCCATGGGAACCAGGCTCATCACCTCGACGCCGGCGGCGATGACCACGTCGTACTGGCCGGCCATCACACCCTGCGCGGCGAAGTGAAGCGCCTGCTGCGACGACCCGCATTGGCGGTCGACGGTGGTCCCGACCACCGTCTCGGGGAAGCCTGCGGCCCGCGCCGCGTTGCGACCGATGTTGAGAGCCTGAGCCCCGACCTGCATGACACAGCCCATGATCACGTCCTCCACCAGGGCCGGGTCGAGGTCGCTGCGCTGGACCAGCGCCTTCAGGGTCTCAGCGGCCAGGTCCACGGGGTGCCAGCCCGAAAGCTGCCCGTTTCGCTTGCCTCCAGCGGTCCGCACCGCATCCACTATGACGGCAGTACCCATTGCAGGTGGCTCCTCGCTCGATCCGTGTCTTCGGCAGGCAAGACGATCACGACCGGCCGGTGCCGGCCCGGCTGTGGCGTCTGCCCCGTGCCGCCAACGCTACTCCCCGGGTCCCGCTCCGCGACAACCGGGCCCGGCAGCGCCGACCGGAACGGTCGAGGTTGTGGGGAAGCCGGCGGTTAGCGGTTGGGCTGGGGGGTCACCCTCAGGTAGGGACGCTGGGCGTCCCAGCCCTTCGGGAACTTCTTCTTGGCGTCCTCGTCGGAGACTGCGGGAACAATGATGACGTCGTCGCCGTCGGTCCAGTCCACGGGAGTGGCCACCTGATACTTGGCGGTCAGCTGCAGCGAGTCGATGACGCGCAGGATCTCTTGGAAGTTGCGTCCCGTGCTGGCCGGGTAGGTGATGGTGAGCTTGACCTTCTTGTCCGGCCCGATGATGAACACTGAGCGCACCGTCGTGGTGTCAGACACGTTCGGGTGGATCATCCCGTAGAGGTCCGCGACCTTGTGGTCAGGGTCGGCGATGATCGGAAAGTTGACCGTCGCGCCCTGGGTCTCGTTGATGTCGGGGACCCATTTGTTGTGCGAGTCGAGCGGGTCGACGCTGACGGCGATGACCTTGGCGTTGCGCTTTTCGAACTCGGGCTTGATCTTGGCCACCATGCCAAGCTCGGTGGTGCACACGGGGGTGAAGTCCTTCGGATGGGAGAAGAGCACCCCCCAGTCGTCGCCAAGCCACTCATGGAAGCTGATGGTGCCCTCGGTGGTTTCGGCCGTGAAATCCGGGGCTTCGTCGCCCAGTTGGAGAGCCATGGGTTACTCCTTGGTGAAAGGGGTTGGTCGTCCGTCGCAGTTCCAGGCTACCTCACCCCGGCGCTAAAGGCGACCGGAATGCTCAACATTGTCTCGGCCGTCATCGACGCCCAAGCCCGCGCTCAGCCGCCGCGGCGGGGCGCCGTGCGCGACGCCCGCTTGGTGGGCGCTGCCGATCGATCATGTGCCTTGCCGGCTGCGGTGTCGGCGTCAGCTGCGGAGGCCCACGCGATCTTCTCGTTTCGCAGCCGGTCGATCAGCCGGAGGCGCAGCTCGCGACCGAGACGGAAGTGCTCACCGGGCCTGGTCGACGCCAACAACCGCAGCGTTGCTCCCTCGTGGTCGGTGGCCTGGACACCGATGAAGGTCGGGTCGCCGATCACCACGTCGCGCCACGCTGGCTCGCCGGCGAGAAGCCGGGCCTCGTCCTGCATCGCCCGTCCCGCCACCGCTAGGTCCGTCCCCAAAGGAACCACCACGTCGACCAGCGCACAGCTGTCACTCTCGGTGTTGTTGCCCACCATTCGGATCTCGCCGTTTGGTACGTACCACACGACTCCGTCCAAGGCGCGCATGCGCGTCGTGCGCAAACTGAGGCCCTCCACGGTGCCGGTGGTGTTGCCGACCACGATGCTGTCGCCGACCCCGTACTGGTCCTCGGCCAGGATCAGCAGGCCGGAAAGAAAGTCCTTGACCAGAGACTGTGCGCCGAAGCCCACCGCGGCGCCGATGACCGTGGCCGTCGCAACGAACGGCGCCAGCTTGATCCCGAGCTGGTCGAGTATGGCCAGGGCCGCCACCACCCAGATCACCCCCCGGAAGATGCTCGAGAACACCCCTGCGAGGGTGCGGGCGCGATCGGAGCCGCGGGGCGTCGCGCGCACCAACGGTGAGACCAGGCGCAGCGACTGCACGGTGCGTCGGGCCAGGCGCCCGACGAGGTGCGAGAGCACCAACGCCACGACCACGATGACCAGGATCCGCAATGGCCCCACCGACAGCACCTGGACGTTGTGGGCGTCGGCCGAGCTCAGTCCCGCCCACAGAAGCAGCTGGTGGACGATCCCGCGGTCGTTGCTGGCGCTCGCAGGGACTGCTTCGGAGCGGAGGAGGTCGTATGGCAGGGAAGGGATGCGCATGGCCCAGTAGGAGATGGCGGGGACAAAGCAAAGCCGGCCAGGCGGCCAGCAGTCCCACTGTAGGGGCTCCGACGCCAGCCACGACCGCCACCGTCGTGGCCGCTTGGCGGCTATGACGACCGAACGCCTAGACTGCTGGTTCGTGCCAGCGGGCTGTCCGGTCAAGAACGCGCACCGCCGTTTCGGCGGCTGGCCGGGACGAGGAGGCGATGAGTGAAGCGCACGTACCAGCCGAACAACCGAAGCCGGGCGATGAAGCACGGCTTCCGGCACCGGATGTCCGACAGGGCGGGGCGGGCGATAATCAAGGCGCGTCGCCTCAAGGGCCGCAAACGCCTCTCCGCGTAATCTGGCGGGTGGAGCGCCGCAAGACCTTCGAAGCTCTCCGCCGTGGCCGCCACCAGCGCGCTGGGCCCCTCACTGTATCGTGGGTGGCCGGAGACCCAACCGAACCGCCTCGGGTGGCTTTCGCCATCGGCAGGCGGGTTGGTTCCGCGGTCGAGCGAAACCGGTTGCGGCGACGGCTCCGAATGATCGTCCGGGAGGCACCCTGCCTGCTGCCCGGCGCCTACCTGATCGGGATCCGGCCTGAGGCCAGCCATATGGCATACCAAGACTTGAGAGCGACCCTCATAATGGCCATCGACACGGTGGCGCGCGGGTGACCGGGGCTACCGTTTTGGCTGGCGCCGGCGCGGACCTGACCGCGGAGCGACCCGGTGCCGGGGTGCGGGCGATCATCGCGGTCGTACGGGCCTACCAGCTCGCGCGAGCCGGGCGGGTGTCGCCCTGCCGATTCACGCCCACCTGCTCCGAGTACGCGGTCGTGGCGTTCGCCCGTCATGGGCTCGGGCGGGGCGCGATCCTGACGATTCGACGACTCGGCCGCTGCCACCCACTGGGGCGCTTCGGCTCGGACCCGGTTCCGGAGTGAGGAAACCCTGATGAACCAGATGATCGACCAGCTCGCCGCGGCCGCTGCGACCCACTCCTCGGGTGCGGGGATCCTCGACCCGATCGCCAAACCGATCGCCTGGGCGCTGGCGCAGTTCTACGCGCTGGTGCCCAACTATGGCATTGCAATCATCCTGCTCAGCATCGCCTGGATGGTGCTCATCTCGCCGTTGACGTTGAAGACGACTCGGTCGATGCTCGCGATGCAAAAGCTGCAGCCTCAGCTGAAGAAGCTGCAGGAGCAGCACCGCAACGACCGCCAAGCCTTCGCCCAGGCGCAGATGGAGCTGTTCAAGGAGCACAACGTCAGCCCGTTCGGCAGCTGCCTGCCGTCGATATTGCCCCTGCCGGTGTTCATCGCGCTCTTCAGGGTCATCAACGGCCTCAGCCACCACGCCAACGGGGTGGCGCAGCCGAAGTACCTGGCGCAGAACACCCAGATGTACCACGACATCGTCAAGGCGGGCGGCCATCTCAACGCCTTCGGGCTCGACCTCTCGTCGAATGCGCTGGCGGCGCACTCGACCTTCTTCACCGCCCTGCCGTTCTACCTGCTGCTGCTGGCGATGATGGGCACGCAGTATTACCAGACAGTCCAGATGATGTCTCGCAACCCGGCGGCGCAACAAAACAGCCAGGCGCGCATCATGAAGTTCCTGCCGCTCATCTTCGGGTTCTTCTGCGCCCGCTTCCCCGCTGGCGTGGTCCTCTACTACGCCATGTCCAACGTCTGCCGCATCGGCCAACAGGCCGCGATGTACCGCTACGACCCCAAGGTCAAGGCCTTGGCTGCACAGGAGGTCATGGAGGTAGAGGCCAAGACCCGCGAGATCGACAGCCGCAAGGGTGGCGGCGGCCAGGCTTCCAATGGCGGCCCAGTCGCCCAGCCCCCGAAGGATCAGGCACCCAGGAGCCGCTTCCGGGACCTGCTCGCCGGCGCAGCCGAGCAGCAGGCCAAGGCTCGGGCGGCCAAGGCGCAGCCGGTGCCGCCCGCCGCCAAGCCCTCCGACGCGCGGCCCGGTTCCGCCAGCTCTGGCAACGCCAAGACGGCGCCCGCCAAGACGGCGCCCGCCAAGCCTGGCAAGCCAGCCGGCGGTGCGACCAACGGCTCCGGCGGCAATGGCCAGGGCCCCGGCGCGGAGCGCACCCGCGCCTCCGCCTCGAGGCCCAACATACCCAAGCGCAGGGCCAACAAACGACGACGGAGACGTTGATACTAAATGGAATGGGTTGAAACAACTGGTAAGACACTTCAAGATGCCAAGGACGCGGCGCTCGACAAGCTGGGTGTGGACGAGCACGACGCCGAGTTCGAGGTCATCGAGCAGCCCCGCGCGGGGCTCTTCGGCCGAATGCGGGCGGAGGCAAGGGTGAGAGCGAGGGTGCGTCCCACGGCTCCCCGGGCCAAGGAGGACCGGCGCGACCGACGCCGACGCGACCGCGGGCCGGCGAAGGCCGAGTCCCCCACGGACACCGACGGCGCCCGGGCGGAGCCCCCTGCTGGCGGCGCCGACGCCGGCGCCGGGCTTTCACCCCGCCAGCGGACCACGAGTCGAGAGACGTCATCGCGCAGCGAAAAGGGAGGACCCGAAGTGGAGGTTGACCTGGACGATCAAGCAAGGGTGGCGCAGGAGTTCCTGGAGGGTCTGCTCCGCGAGCTCGGCCTGTCCGCTGGGATGAGCCTGAGCCGCCCCGACGAAGACACCGTCGACATCGACCTGAGCGGTGATGGCCTGGGGATGCTCATCGGCCCCAAGGGGTCCACGCTGCTCGCTTTGCAGGACCTCGCCCGTACGGTCGTGCGGCGCGAGAACGGGGCCATGAACGGGCGGATACAAGTCGACGTGTCCGGCTACCGCCAAAAGCGCGCGGAGGCACTGGCTCGCTTCGCCGAACGGGTCGCCGGCGAGGCGGCGGCCACGGGGACGCGGGTACCCCTCGAGCCCATGACCGCCGCCGACCGGCGGATCGTCCACGACGCGCTGAGCAAGGTCGAAGGCGTCACCACGGTCTCGGAGGGCGAGGAGTCCCGACGCCACGTGGTCGTCATCCCTGCCGGCCAATAGAACTCCCGGCAGTCCCGCCGGCGCCCGAATGCCGCAGTCCGCCGACCTCCGGTGGCCCCCGCTGCTGTGCGAGGTGTTGCTGGAGGCCAAGCGGCATGGCTTTCTCGGCCCCGGAGACGTGCAAGACCATCTCCGCCACAGCGCCGGCTTCGCGCGCTGGGTTGGGGCACCGGACCACGCCGTCGACCTGGGCAGCGGCGGCGGAGTGCCCGGCCTGGCGCGGGCGGTGCTGTGGCCCGCCAGCACCTGGACCCTGCTCGACTCGAGCGAGAGGCGCACCGAGCACCTTCGCCGGGCGGTGAGCCGGCTGGGGCTGCGCGATCGGGTCACCGTGGTCACCGAGAGGGCCGAGACCTTCGCGCGCGGGAGCGCCCGTGGCGAGTATGACCTTGTCGTCGCCAGAAGCTTCGGGCCACCGGCGGTGACAGCCGAATGCGCGGCGCCGCTGCTCCACGTCGGCGGGCGGTTGGTGGTGGCCGAGCCCCCCGGAGGCGACCCCGCCCGGTGGCCCCAATCGGGATTGGATCACCTCGGCCTGCGCCCCGTCGCCTCCGTGAGCTCGCCGATCGCGTTGCAGGTCCTCGAGCTGGCTGGCACCATGCCAGACGCCTATCCCAGGCGGGTTGGAGTCCCCGCAAAGCGACCCTTGTTTTGACTGGCTTTCATGGGGCCAACAGGCTGGTTCCACGTGAAACGCCCGCGCCATCACCAACCCGGCGGCACTCGGTTGAAAAGCACGGCCCCGGCCTCCTATCGAGGTAAGGTTTCACGTGAAACCGAGACGTTTGACGAGAATCCTTGCTTTTCCCGGCCGCACCGGGAAAGATGGGCCCGTGAACGGATCTGCGGAGGTCGCCGGCGAGCCGGCCTCCAGTGAGCAGCCCAGCCCGGTTCCCGACGTGGTGGTGGCAGACGCCGTTGAGAGCAGCGCTCGAGGCGAGACTGGCACGCTGAGCGAGCCCGAGGAGGCGCCGGGGATGCCCGCTGAGCCGCCGGATCCTGCGGTGTCGGCGCAGCCTGGGGAGGTGGCGGAGCATGGGGAGCCGGCGGAGCCCGCGCTGCCCGCGGATCCTGCGGCGCCGCCGGATCCTGCGGTGCCCGCAGGGGCGCCAGCCCATCAGATGCCCCCGGGCGACGATGCCGGAGGTGGCGTCGTTGCCGTCGGTGAGACGTCCCCGGGGACCCACCCCGGGGAGCAGCCCACGCCTGGTAGCCACCCGGCGTCGGCCAACCCCCTCCCTAGGATACTGGCCATAGCCAACCAGAAGGGCGGGGTCGGCAAGACGACCACCGCCGTCAACCTCGGCGCTGCATTGGCCGAGCTGGGCTACAGGGTGTTGGTGATCGACCTCGACCCTCAAGGAAACGCCACCACGGGGCTCGGCATCAATACACGGGGGCTCGAGAGCTCGATCTACGACGTACTTCTCCACGACGTGCCCCCGGAGGACGTGATAGAGGCCACGACCTTGCGCAACCTTTTCGTGCTGCCGGCGACCATCGATCTGGCCGGCGCGGAGATCGAGCTCGTGCCCGCCTTCAGCCGGGAGCTTCGCCTTCGAAAGGCGCTTGAGGGGATCCTCGAGGACTACGACTTCATGCTGGTGGACTGTCCGCCTTCCCTCGGGCTGCTGACCGTCAACGGCCTGGCCGCCGCGACAGAGGTGGTGGTCCCGATCCAGTGTGAGTACTACGCGCTAGAGGGCCTCGGGCAGCTGCTGCGAAACGTGAACTTGGTGCAATCGAACCTGAACCCTCGCCTGGAGATCAGCACCATCATCATGACCATGTTCGACGCAAGGACGAAGTTGGCCGAGCAGGTCGTGGGAGAGGTGCGCAGCCACTTCGGCGACAGGGTCTGCCGCAACGTTGTGCCGCGCACCGTTCGGCTCTCGGAGGCGCCGTCATTCGGCCAACCAATAATCGTATTCGATTCGTCCTCGCGTGGTTCCATAGCCTATCGAGAATTGGCCAAGGAGGTCAGCGGTGGCCCGTCGCAGCGGCTTGGGTAAAGGGCTTGGGGCCCTCATCCCCAACGAGGTGGTCGGCGACCGATCGTCGTCGCTGCTCGAGATTCCCGTCAGCTCCATCCAACCCAACTCCCATCAGCCCCGCAGGAGCTTCGAGGAGGAGTCCCTGGCGTCGCTCACCGCTTCGATCCGAGAGCTGGGGGTTCTCCAGCCCGTGCTGGTACGTGCAGTCGCGGACAGCTCTTATGAGTTGATCGCCGGCGAGTGGCGCTGGCGCGCCGCAAAGCGCGCGGGCCTGCCGACCATACCGAGCATCGTGAAGAACGTCGGCGAGATGGCCAGCGTGGAGCAGGCCCTGGTCGAAAACCTCCACCGCGAGGACCTCAACCCCCTCGAGGAGGCGGCCGCCTTCCAGCAGCTCATCGAGGACTTTGGGCTGACCCACGAGCAACTGTCGACTCGTGTCGGCAAGAGCCGAGTGGCCATCACCAACACCCTCCGGCTGTTCCAGCTCCCACCTTCGGTCCAAAGGCTCGTTGCCGACGGTCAGCTGAGCGCCGGCCACGCTCGGGCGCTGCTCGGCACGCCCGACCGCGCCTTACAGGAGGCGCTGGCCAAGCGAACGGTCGCCAAACAGCTGTCGGTGCGGGCCGTCGAGGAGGCGGTCCGCAGTCGCAACGAGCTCGGCGGCGCGGGGGCGCGGCGCTCCGGCGGCACCAAGCTGCGCCCGCCGGGGGTGCTCGAACTCGAGGAGCTGCTGTCGAACCACCTCGACACCCGGGTCAAGGTGGACCTCGGGGCCCGCAAGGGCCGGGTCGTGATCGACTTCGCCACCCTCGAGGACCTGGAGCGAATCTACCGCGCCATGACCGAACCGGTCGCTGGGGGCTGATGAGGGCCCTCCCAGTGCCTTCACCTCTAGTCGCCATTCATGGACCGCGGCTGAAGCTCATCCACAATCTGTGCCTAAGGTGTGGGAAAGCCCGCCCGAAAACCATATGAAGACACTCAAAACCCATGTAAAGGCGCTCTACGATAGGCTTCTACCGGGCGCCCGAGGGAACTAAACCAGGAGTCAAAGGTAAGGGGTCAACTCCTGCAGCAGTTGACCCTTGCCCTTGGCGCCGATGAGGCGAGCCTGGGGCTCGCCCTCTTTGAACAGTATTAGCGTGGGGATGCTCATCACTTCGAAACGCCGGGCCAGCTCGATGTTGTCGTCGATGTTGACCTTGCCAATCCGGAGCTTGCCCTCGTGCTCGGAAGCGATCTCGTCGAGTATCGGGGCGATCATCTTGCACGGTCCGCACCATTCGGCCCAGAAGTCCACTAGGACCGGGGCGTCGCTCGACTTGACCTGCTCATCGAAGGTCGCATCCGTCAGGGTCAGAACTCGCTCAGCCACTCTCTCGAAATCCCTTCGCACCGGCCTCATGGCCTCGGTCATGGCACAACGGTCAACCCCGCCTACAGAGATTGCATTCCTGCCGACCTAGCCGGCGGCTGGATCGACGTCGTCCTCGAGCCAACGCTCGGTGTCGATGGCTGCCATGCATCCCGTCCCAGCGGCCGTGACGGCTTGGCGGTAGGTGTGGTCCACGACATCGCCGCCGGCGAAGACGCCGGGCGCATTGGTGGCGGTCGAGCCCTGGGCGGTGAGCAGGTACCCCGCGTCGTCCATGTCGAGATGGCCCTTGAACAGGTCGGTGTTCGGGGAGTGGCCGATGGCCACGAACACCCCGCCCACGTCCAGCCGGCTGGTTTCGCCGGTGAGGGTGTCGCGAACCGTCAGGCCCTCGACCCGCCCGTCGCCAACGATGTCGTCGACCACCTTGTTCCAAACGAAGCGGATCTTTGGATTGGCCCGCGCCCGGTCCTGCATGATCTTCGAGGCCCGAAGTTGGTCCCGGCGATGCACCACCGTGACGGTTTCGGCGAACTTGGTGAGAAAGTTGGCCTCCTCGAGCGCTGAGTCGCCGCCGCCGATGACGGCCAGGTGCTGTCCCCGGAAAAAGAAACCGTCGCAGGTGGCGCAGGTCGACACCCCGTGACCGAGCAGCCGGCTCTCTGCTTCGAGCCCGAGCATCAAGGACCGGGCGCCTGTTGCCACGATTACCGCTCGCGAGGCGTGCTCGATCGGGGCCCCGGTCGAGGGGTCCGGCGCCCACACCCGAAGGGGCTGCTCGGCGAAGTCCACCCGGCTGACGCGGGTGGTAACGAACTCCGCGCCGAAGCGGGCGGCCTGCGCTCGCATGCTGGCCATGAGGTCGGGGCCCATGACGCCTTCGACGAAACCCGGATAGTTCTCAACCTCGGTGGTGAGCATGAGCTGGCCGCCGGGCTGGTCGCTGTTGGACGATGGCTCCCCCTCCAGGACCAGCGGAGCCAAGTTCGCCCTGGCGGCGTAGATGGCCGCGGTCAAACCCGCCGGCCCGGACCCGATGATTGTCACCTCGCGCAAGGTGGTCTCCTACCTGGCGGACCTGGGTGTCCGCTTCCGCCAGCAGAACCCCCCCACGAACAGGAATATTGCACCGAGGGCGGCATACGCCACCCAGACCTTGCGCCCTTCGGCCCCGAACCAGATGTAGACGTGGAGACGGAGTACCAAAACGGTCAAGAAGGCGAGCGCCACGGCGCCCATGGTGGCCACGACCGCTCCGAAGACCACGATCCTTGCGACCTTGGTGACCGGTACCGTGGTCTTGTCGCGCACGGTGGTCACCGCCGCTTCGATGCGGTCGGCGACCGCTGTGGTCCAGTCCTCGCCCCCCGGGAGACCCGCTCGCTGTTCAGCCATGGGCAGAAGACTAGCCACCGGCCGGTCCCTCGCTAGCCTGGGACAGTGAAGCGTGTCGCCCTCGCCGCCTTGGCGGGGCTGGTCCTCGCCGGGGCCGCGGCGGTGATCCTCGGTGAGTACCCCTTCACCGGGTGGACCCCCTACCTGGCGGCAGCGATCGTGCCGCTGGTGCTGTGGGGCGCGCTGAGCGCCATTGTGGATAGACCAGGCCCATCACCTTGGGTCGCGGCCGGCGTGCTCAGCTCGGGAGGGCTGGCGTGGGCGGTGTGGATCTCCACGGGCCACGGGCTTGACCCCGTGCCTGCGGGCGGCTGGGCGGCCATCGGCTCATCGCTCGTGTGGCCGCTGGCGGCTGCGGCTCGCGCGGCTCAGCTGAGACAGCGGGGGCGGCCGAAGGGCGGCGGTGCCTCGGGCGGAGCCGGCCCACGCGTCGCCTCCGACATCAGCGAACCACCAGCTCGGTGATGCTGACCTGGCGCGCAGGGCCCAAGTTGGTGAGCCATAGCAGGACCGCACCGCCACGATGACCCCCGAGGGCCAGCGTGGCGGCACCGGCGTGGAGGTTGGACCTGGCTGCGATCGGAGATCCCCATGCCGCGAGCGGGGAGGGGGAGCCAACCCCGGAGCGGGCCACGAAGACCTCTGCGCTCCATCCGTCGCTCGGCGAGACGACTTGGAGCTCGCGGAGGGTCTTGGCGCCTCCGAGGTCCAAGCTGAGGCCGATCCCGGGGTACAGCCCGCCGAAGTCCGCAGAGCTGTAGATGGCGGTCTGCCACGCCGTCGAGGGGTTCCCATCCACCGCGAACTTGGCGCCGGCGGGGTCGTCGGGAGAGCGGTCGTTGACCATGAACACCGAAGCCGCCGTGACCCCAATCCCTCCGGCTGGGGGCGTCGAAGAGGGTGAGTCGGGATCGCTGACCAGCAGCACCGCAGTGACCGCGGCCATTAGGGCCAGAACACCCACTACGAGGCCCACTCCGCGCCCGGGGTGGCGCCGCCGTTTCGCGCCCCGGGCGCGGCCCTTCTGCGCGACAACGGGCGCGGGAGCGGGCGCGGTCGTTCGGCCAAGGACGTCGGTCGATTGGCCCACCGCCCCTGCGATGGCGGTCGAGGTACCAACCGTGCGCGCCCGCACGCCGAAGGCGGAGGTTCCGCCGCCGGCAAGCTCGTGAGGACCCCCCGGTGCTCGCGCAAGCACCCCGAGCGGAGGGGGTGTTGCCCATCCTCGGGAGCCGTCCCGCCCGGCGCCAGCGCAAGCTGGTCGTGACTGCCCCGAGGCGCGGTCGTCCATCCTGAGCTGACCGTCGACGACCCCCAGGGACTCGCGCACCGCGGCGGCTGACTGCGGGCGCTGCTCGGGCTGCTTGGCGAGCAGCGCCGCCACCAGGTCCTCAAGCGCCGGCAAGATGCCTGGGCACAGGCCGGCAAGGCGCGGTGGCGGGTCATGTAGGTGCGCGATGGCCGTGGCCATCTCGGTCGGGCCACGAAACGGAGCGCTGCCGGTCAGCATCTCGTGGAGAACCACCCCCAGCGCGTATAGATCCGAGCGCGGGTCAGGCTCGACCCCCTTGACCTGCTCGGGGCTCAGGTACTTGGGGGTGCCAAGCACCATTCCTGTCCTGGTCAGATCGACCTCGAGGGCCTCGGTCGCCTTTGCGATGCCGAAGTCCGTCACCTTCGCGCGCAGATGGCCGGCTTCGTCGGTGCTGAGCAGCACGTTTGCAGGTTTCACGTCCCGATGCACCAGCCCAACGCGATGGGCGTGCCCCAACGCTTCCGCCATCTGGGCAGCCAGGTTGACCGCCACAACGGGCGGGAGAGCGCCGTTGCCCGCGACCAACTCCCGCAGGGTCGGACCCTCCACCAACTCCATCACGCTGAATGAGGTGCCGCCGTCGGCGCCGGCGTCGTACGTGGCGACGATCACGGGGTGGGTCAGGCGGGCCGCAG
>JBPCRR010000246.1:0-5540 GCA_050996645.1 Acidimicrobiales bacterium
TACCCTCAACATTGGCGTCACCTTCCTCGCCGGCGTTCCACCGCCAGCGTTCTCTTTCTTGGTCAAAGAGGAAGGTACGCCGCGCCCCCAACCAGATGGTGCATCCACAAGTTCCGGTTATAACTCAAACACCGTCGGGCTGGGCCAGCATCGCCGCTGTGGCCGGCCCCCCATCGGGGTGCCGGTAAGGAGCGTGTCACGAAGTGCCATCTAGCGGCTGCTCTTGTTGGTCGTCTGGCGCCGGCGGGGTGGTGAGGGCGAGGCGTTTGTCCATCTGGAGGCGGAAGACGCCGTAGGGGGAGATGTGGGTCCAGAACAGCGGGGTGAGACCCCGAAGGTCGTCATCGGTGAGGACGTCGCTCCAAGCCGGGTCGGCGAGGACGTCTTGGATCATGAGTGTGTTCACGTACACCAGGGCGGCCTGGAGTATGTGGAGGGCGATGGCGCCGAGTTCTTGTTCGTCGCGCCGGTTGGAGGCGAATTCGCCGCTGCGGCCGTAGTGGATGATGGCGTTGGCGCCGTTCCAGCTCTCCATGACGTTGAGGCCGTCGTTGATTTCGCGCTGGAGTTCCCGCAGTCGCAGGTAGCGGGCGACGAAGATGGTCTTCTGGGCCCGCCCGACCTCGAGCATGGCTTGGTAGGTGGGGTGGGTGTTGTTGGCCCGGGTGAAGCGCCGCAGGATGGCCTCGGTGGAGGCGGTGCCGACTCTGATGGCGGTGGCGTATTTGATCATCTGGTCGTATTGCTGGGTGATCAGGTCCCAGCGGATAGGGCGGGACAACGCTGCTGCGAGGCGGGGGTAGGCGTCGGGCTGGCCGGCCGCGGGGCGGTACAACTTGGCGACGTTGATCCGTTTCAGCCGGGGCAGCAACTCGAAGCCGAGCAGCCGGGTGATGCCGAAGCCGATCTCCGATGCCCCATGGGAGTCGGTGTAGTTGGCGTCGACGTCCATATCTGTGCCGTGGCGGATGGCACCTTCGACCATGGCTGCGACTTCCGAGGCGGAGCAGTTGATCAGCTGGGAGTAGATGGCCATGGAGTTGCGTTCCACGTGCCAGTAGATGAGCACACCGCGGCCGCCATAGCGGGCGTGCCATTCGGTGAAGATGTTCTGGTCGTACGCAACGAAGTGTGTGGAGTCGGACGCAACGGCGGTGGTGGCCCGGCCCCAGATGGCCGCCTGGCGGGCGGCGAAGGTGGCGTTGGCGATGCGGGCTGCGGCCCGGCGGCCGGCGTCGAGGTTCATGTAGCGGCTGCGGGCGTAGCGCAGTTCGTCCTCGTTGTGGCCGTGCTCGCCTTGGGCGATGCGGCGCAAGCCGGTGTTGGTCCCATAGGCGTAGATGGCCAGCAGGAGCCGCTGTTGGAGGATGTCGCGGTCGATTGTCTCGCGGGTGGCGACGGGGGTGAACTCGGAGGTGAACCCGATCCGCAGGTCGGCTTCTTTCAAGATGTCGAGGAGATGGACCACGCCCCATCGGCGGGCGACCTCGGCCTTGAGGTGGCGTAGGTTCCGTGGCTCAGCGACGGCCTCGAGCGGGGTCAGGCGGATCGGGCCTGTCTTGCGCTCCGCGATGTCGACCCACGCCAGGTCGGGAAGCTGGTCGTTTAGCAGTCCCAGCTCGTGGCGCATCTCGCCTTGCAGTTCGGCGATGAACGCCGCCGGGTCGAGCGGTTTGCTGAGTCTGGCGTAGTGCTCGACGCGGTGCTCGTCGAAATCGGCCAGCAGATCCTGTTCGGGGTTGCGCCATTTCTCGGCGCCGACCACCCAGATCTCCTTGCAGCGCAGCCGGTCTCGCAGGGCAGCGAACACGCACACCTCGTAGACGCCGCGCTCGATGCGGTCCCGGCCCCGACTGTCGGTTTGGTAGAGGGGTTCGCGCCAGGCGTCGGCGACGACGTGGTCGACGGGGACCTGCTCGTCGAGGGGGTAGTACCGCTCGGCTCGGCCGGCGTACCGCCGCAAGAGCGCGATGGCGTCGATCACGGGACGGTGGGCGGTGTTGGAAGAGGCGAACTGGAGGACTTCGAGCAACTTCAGCAGCCCGCGGCGGTAGTGGTTGGTGTAGCTGGCCTTGAGGGTGGTCTGCACCGTGCGCCGATAGGTCGGCCCCGACGCCTTGTACTCCCGTACCAGGTCGTTGAGGGTTTCCTCGCCGACCACCGGGTAGAGGGCTTCCCGAACGATCTCGTCGGGATGCTCCACGGCGGCCTCGGCCAGGCGGAACAGGATGTTCTCTTTGCCTCTGACCCGCCTGAGCTCGTTGATCAGCTCCTCGGTCACCTTCTTCTCGGCCCTGGCGTTGATCAAATGCACAACGCTGATGAGCAACTCGACGAGCGTGTCGGTGATCTCGCGTTCGCGCCGCCACACCAGCGCGGCCAGCAACGTGAGGCGGGTTTGTACCGGATGGTCGCGCATGTGGCTGGGCGCCTCGACCGACGCCCGGGCCTGCCAGGCTGCGACCACCTTGGGAGCGACGTCGACGAAGAGGGCGCCCGGAAGGCCGACTGCCCGGGCGGCTTGCAGCTTGTCGATCTCGCCGAGAACGGTGGACAGGCTCACCCGACCTGGGTCTGTCTTGATGGCCGCCAACACGTCCCTGGCGGTCCATTGCCCCTCATCGGCGACATCGCCGGCGTCGCCCTGCGTGTCCGCCACCAGGGCTTCCAATCGCACGATCACATTGGCGTCGAGGCGCGTTAGGACCCGACTGAACAGCAGCTCCTCGGCCTGGTGCAGCGCCGAGCGCACGATCCGCTCCACGCGGCTGCGCTCGGGCGGCTCGATCCGCTCGGTCCGGCAGCGGGCCACCAGCTCTTCGCGGACTCGATCGGGGCGACGCTCGGCGTCGGCGACATTCTGCGCCAACCAGTCGGTGAGCTTGTCGGCATCGGCGACGCTGCACTCCCGGAAACCCAGCGCCCGGCGGATCTCCACTCGGTGCCGTTTGATTTGGCGCCCTGTCCAGTCGTAGGACGCCAGGGCGGCCGCCGGCACTTCAATCTGTCGGGCCACATGGTCGACCCCGTTGTCGGGTAACTCCGAACGCTGCCGTGGGAACCGGCCCCTCCACAGCAAGAACTTCAGCATCAAGGCGAATCCGAGCCGGGTCGCCTCGGCCTTGCCGTAAAGCAACTCCCGCTCGGCTGGCACCAAGGTGAAGTGCTCGATCAGATCGTCCAACTCCAGCTGACGTCCCATGCCCCAACCTCCCTGGAACCGACGCCAGACAGTAGTTCCGATACGTTGCAGTATCAGAAGTAAAGTGCCGGGATGGCTTCCGATACTTCCCCCAGCCAAGCCAACCAGACTATCGAAACAACTTCCGATACTTCAGCCGGTCCCGAACGGAGGGGGCGTGGTGCGCGGCCGACACCGCTACCGAGCGCCATCTCCGGGGTGTACGACACCTACGCCAGTGCGGTCTCGCGCCCAGGCGGACCTCTCGACGCCGACAGCGTCCGGGTGTACTGCTCCCGGGTCCGCCAGTACCTGGCGTGGCTCGCCACAGCCGACATCGACGGCGACGCCCTCCACGACGCTGCCGCCCGCGATTGGGCGGTCCGGGACTACCGCACCCACCTACTCACCATCGCCCGACGCCAACCCTCCACGGTCAACGCCCACCTAACCGCAGTCGACGACTTCTACCGCCGCCTCGGACTTGGCCCGGCTGCGGCCCGTCGCGAGGACCTCCCGAAAGCGGCACCGCGAGCCCTGGACAAGCGAGCCCAGCTCCGCTGGCTCCGCGCCGCCGAGCAGGCCGCCACACGCGACCGGACCCTGGCCCTGGCAGGGTTCTACGCCGGACTCCGCATCGGCGAGATAGTCGGCCTTGACCTCGACGACATCCGCAGCTCAGCGCGCAAAGGCCACCTTGTCGTCCGCCAAGGAAAAGGTGGCCGCTACCGCGAGGCCCCCCTCCATCCGGCGTGGCGCGCGACGGTCGAAGCGTGGCGGAAAGAACGCACCACTTGGCCGCAGGCCACGACCAACCCAGCCGTGTTCCTCAACCGCCGCGGCGTCCGTCTGTCCACACGAGGCGCCTACGACGCCTTGGCCGGCATCGCCGAGGCCGCCGGGATCGATGTCGGACGCAATGCCGAGTTCACACCCCACGTCTTGCGCCACACCGCCGGCACCACGATGACCCGTGCCGGCACCGACATCATCCTCGTCGCTGAGATCCTCGGTCACAGCGTCGAAACCGCCCGTCGCTACGCACTGCCGACCCAGCAGGACCGCCAAGCCGCCATCGAGCGTCTCACGACAGATCAATAGATCCTTGGGCCGTCCCGGGGTCCTCCCCCTTTTTGCTCGCGAGAGTTAGCATCAGCGGTGCCCGGACCCGAAATAACGATCTCATAGCCGGCGATCAGGGGCGCGGACTGAGCCGTTGTCGCGATGCGGATCTGGGATACCTTGGGACCGCAGTCCCGTTGTGGCGACGATGGCCGACCTGGTAGCGAGCCTCTTTGGTGACCGGCCGGCGCTACCCGGTGCCAGCGCCCATCCGGCGGCATTTTTTGGTGGCGGGCCGTGTCAGCTGCGCCCATACTCGTCGCAGGCCCGAAAGACAGGACAGGACCGATGACCGCCACCGATGTCGATCTGTATGGTCCGGCTTTCCACCGGGAGGGCAACTACCGTCCCATCGGCGAGGAGGTGACAGCTTTCGACCTGCCGGTAACCGGTGAACTGCCGACGTCGCTGTGTGGCTCGTTCCTGCGCAACGGCTCCAACCCGATCACCGCCTCGGCCCACTGGTTCTTCGGCGAGGGGATGATCCACGGCCTGCGGCTAGACCAGGGCCGGGCCCGATGGTTCCGCAACCGATGGGTGCGCACGGCCAGCTTCAAAGGCACCGTGGCCTTCCGCGACACCGAGGGACAGCGCAACCTCAACGCATCGAAGGCCAACACCCATGTCGTGCGCCATGCCGGGCGGATCCTGGCCCTGGTCGAGTCGTCGTTCCCATACCTGGTCAGCCCCGAACTGGAAACGGTCGGCCCGTGGGACTTCGCCGGCCGGCTGACCACGGCGATGACCGCCCACCCCAAGGTGTGCCCGACCACGGGGGAGATGCACTTCTTCGGCTACGACCTGGCCCGTCCCTACCTGACGTACCACGTGGCCGACGCGGCCGGCCGGCTCGCCCTCAGCCGCCCGGTCGAGGTTCCGGCCGCCACCATGATGCACGACTTCAACCTCACCGAGCGCTTCGTGGTTTTCATGGACCTGCCGATCGTGTTCGATCTCGCCGCGGCCCGAGCCGGCAGCATGTTCCCGTTCTGCTTCGACGCCACCTTCGGGGCCCGCCTCGGGGTGTTACGCCGCGACGACCCCCACGGCGAGGTGCGCTGGTTCGAGATCGAGCCGTGCTACGTGTTTCACCCCCTCAACGCGTTCGACGACGGCGACCGGGTCGTGCTCGACGTCGTCCGCTACGACCGCATGTTCGAACGCGTGCGCATGGGCCCGGACGACGGCGCGCCGGCGTGGCACCGCTGGACGCTCGACACGGGGACCGGCACGGTGC
>JBPCRR010000258.1:0-6637 GCA_050996645.1 Acidimicrobiales bacterium
GCGCACTTCCGGCAGATGCAGGTCAGGCAGGTGCACGTCCGGCAGGTGCAAGTCCGGCAGGTGCATCTCGGGCAGGCGGAGATCGGGCAGGTGCACCTCGGGCAGGCGGAGATCGGGCAGCGGCAGCGACCGCAGCCCGCGCGCCAGGAGTGCGGCGCGCCGTCGGCGGCGTCGCAGCAGCACGGCTGTGGCCACAACTACGACGAGAGCGCCGATGGGCAACAGGCGCTTGAGGACGGATCCTCCGGCGGCGTCGAGAAGGTTGACCGGCACGGGCTCAGGCGAGTCGACCCGGCGCGGGCCTGACGAGTCGGAGCTCTCCCGCGTCGACCCGTTGGAGGTGGCCTGCCCCGCTCGGCGTGGCGAAGACCCTGGCTCGCCTCCAGAGGATGCGTCGCCGGCGCCGATTGCGGCGTCCGCCGACTCTCCTTTCTCCAGGTCCGCCTCCAACGCGTCCACGAACTGGCCGATCAACTTTCCGCTCACCTCCGCCAGCACACCTCGGCCGAATTGCGCCACCTTCCCGGTCACTGTCAGGTCGGTATTGACGATGACCTTGGTCCCGTCCCCGTCCGGAGTCATCACCGCGGTTATCACTGCGCTGGCGTTGCCTTGCCCGCGGGTGTCGCGCCCCGACGCTTTGAGCACCACCTTGCCCGCCTGCTCGTCTTGGTCGATGAACGTCGCAGCGCCTTTGTACTGCGCCGTTATCGGCCCCACCTTCACCTTGACGATTCCCCTGTACTCATCGCCCTCGATCTCCTGGAGCTGCGCCCCCGGCAGCAGGGGCGCGATCCGCTCCACGTCGGTCAGGAGCTTCCAGGCGTTCGGCTTCGGCGCACTGACTCTGAACTCGTTGGTCAGTTCCATTTGTCGATCCTCCGGTGGGTCAGCTGGGGCGGGCGCGCAGATCTTCCACGGTATCGATGTCGTCGGGGTTTCCCGCGCACCCTACCTCGGTCACGAGTTCGGGATGCCCGCGGAGCACCGATCGCGCGCCCTGGTCACCGGTGGCCGGGAGCAGCTCCCACACCGCGCTTGTCAGCTTCACCGGGTTTCTCCGGCGGCCTTCGTAGGTGGCCACGACCATGGCGCCGTCGGTCGAGGCGACCAGTCGCCAGGCGCTGGATGGAACCCCCGGCTGGTCGCCAAGGCCGACCACCACCGCATCGAGCCCGCGCCGGCGTGCCTCGCTCACCGCCACCTGGAGGGAGCTGGCCTGGCCTTCGTGCCATCGCGGGTTGACGAGCTCCTCGACGCCGTTCGGGAGCACCGCGGCGAGATCCGCTGCCCCGGTCACGACCCACGTCTGGCTACAACCCGACGCCAACGCGGCCTGCGCCGCCCACGTCACGAGCGGCTGGCCGCGCCAATCCACCAGGAGCTTGTTGCGACCCTTCGGGTCGGTGAAGCGCGAGCCGCCACCGGCGGCGAGCACGACTGCGGCCATCCCGGGCCGTGCGTCAGTGCTCAACTCGGGACTTGGTTGGCCGCCGGGTGGATCGGGCCCTGGCGGTCCCGGAGCGAGGGTGCAGGCCGGCCGGTGCGCAGCGCGATGATCTCGGCGCAGATCGCGACCGCGGTTTCCTCGGGTGTCCGGGCCCCGATGTCCAGTCCGATGGGGCCCATCACCCTGGCGAACCCCGCGTCGTCCACACCCGCCTCACGCAATCGAGCCACCCGCTGGTCGTGGGTGCGCCGTGATCCCATCACACCGAGGTAGCCGACCCTCGTGGCCAGCGCGGCGATGATGGCGGGGACGTCGAACTTGGGATCGTGGGTGAGCACACAGACCACGTCTCGCTGACCAAGGGTGTCGGCCACCTTGGCAAGGTGCCTGTCGGGCCAGTCGACCACCACCTCGTCGGCCATCGGGAAGCGCGCAGGCGTGGCAAAGACCGGCCTCGCATCGCAAACCGTGACGCGGTAGCCGAGGATCTTGGCGAGCCTGGCCAGCGCAGCCGTGAAGTCGACCGCCCCAAAGATGATCATCTGCGGCGGCGGGGCAAAAGACTCGATGAAGACCGAAACCTCGCGGGCACGAGCCTCGCCGTGGCGGCCGTAGTGGCGGGTGACGGTGAGGCCAGCGGCGAGCTCGCCTCGCATGTCGCGCAGCACCACCCTGTCGAGGTCGGCGTCACCTAGGCCGCCGACGACCTCCTCCGCGTCGCCTTCGCCGCCGGACAGGCGCACGAGCAGCTTGGCGCCGATCATCTCGGGAGGCCCTTCGACCACCTCGGCGATGGCGACAGGCTCCTCGGCGCGCAGGGCCGACGCCAAGGTGGTGAAAGTGCCGCTCACCAATCGAGCTCCTCGACGAAGACCCGAACGGTGCCTCCGCATGTCAGGCCCACGGCGAACGCCTCGTCATCGGAGTAACCGAAGGTGCAAATGCGGGGGGCGGCTCCGCCGCTCAAGACCTCGAGCGCCTCTGTGACCACAGCGCCCTCCACGCAACCCCCCGAGACAGAGCCTGCGACCTCGCCGTCCTCGTTGACGACCATGGTGGCGCCTGGCTGGCGGGGACCGGAGCCCTCGACTCCGACGACCCTGGCGACCGCCACCCTCTTGCCGGCCGAGCGCCAGCGCTCGATGTCGTCCAACACCTCTTTCATCGCGCTGCGCCCTTTTTCATCGAGCTGAGCTCAGTACGGCGGCCAGGGAACCCAACGCGTTGAGTGAATGTCCGTCGACGAACTGGTCGACGTACGGCAGGGCGGCCGCCATCCCCCTCGCCAGTGGTGCGTACCCGGGGGAGGCCTTGAGCGGGTTGACCCACACCACCCGGTGGGCGACTCGCCCGAGGCGCGCCATCTGCTCGGCGAGCTCTGCGGGGTCACCCCGGTCCCAACCATCGGAGAGCACCGCCACCACCGCCCCGCGGGCCGCGCCGCGGATGCCCCACCGGTCGTTGAACTGCGCCAGGCCCTCTCCGAGGCGGGTGCCCCCCGACCAATCCGCCACCGCGATGGCCGCCCGGCCAAGAGCTGCGTCAGGGTCGGGCTCTGAAAGCTCCCGGGTCAGGCGCGTGAGGCGGGTCCCGATCGTGAACACCTCGGTCCGCGCCGCTCCTCTCGCTCGCAGCGCCACGTGGGCAAAACGTAGCAACGCTCGGGCGTAGGGCTCCATTGAGCCGGACACGTCGAGGAGCAGCACGACCCGCCGGGGCCGCTGCGTCTGGCGGCGGTATGCGAGGTGCATGGGCTCGCCGCCGGTGCGCATGGCCCGGCGAAGCGTGGCGCGCAAGTCGGGGTGTGCGTGGCGGTGGTGGGTCGGCCGGCGCCTTCTCGACCGGCGAAGCTCCGCTGCGAACCGGAGAGCGACCAGCAGTCGTTGCGCCTCGGACCATTCGTCATCGGTGTAGGCGGCAAAGTCCTTTTCCCCAAGGGTCTCCCACGCGCTGTAACGGACCTGCAATGCGGACCTTGGCGCTTGGCGGTCGTCCGGTCGCACCTGCGCATCGGCCCCGTCCTCTGCGTCATCGCCGTCGTGGGCCACGAGGATCTCTCGCACGCTGGTTGTTGAAGCCTGGACACCAAAGCCAGCCCAAAAGGCGTCGAAGACACGGTCGTAGGTGGCGATGTCACCGGGATTGCGCACCAAGGTCGCGCGCCCCGCCCAGTAGACCGAGGAGCGGCGAGCGACGCCCACCCGTGACAACGCCTCGGCGAAGGCCAACGTGGAACCGGTAGGCACCGCGAGGCCCGCGAGGCGCGCAGCCGAAGCGAAGCCCACGACGAGGCCTTCGGCCGGCGAGTCGGTGGACGCGTCAGCCCCCACGTGCGGCCGCCGCGTCGACGAGTCGATCGAGACCGGCGCCTCGCACGCGAGCCTGGTCCTCGTGGTACTTGAGGACCGCCCCGAGGGTAAGGTCAGCGGAGCGGGGAGCCAGCTCCCTTTGGCCCAGCGCCGCAAGTGCGCACGCCCAATCGATGCTCTCGGCCACTCCGGGGGGCTTGTAGAGCTGCATGGTGCGCAACTCCTCCACGGCCGCCGCGACCTGGCGCACCAACCCTGGCCACGCCTCGGGGGCTCGCAGCTTGACTATCTCGACCTCGCGCTCGAAGCTCGGGTGCTCCACCCAGTGGTAGAGACAGCGCCGCTTGAGAGCGTCGTGCACGTCGCGGGTGCGGTTGGAGGTGATGATCACCCGGGGTGGCACGACAGCTCGAAACGTGCCCAGCTCGGGAACGGTCACCGCGTACTCCGCCAGCATCTCGAGCAACAACGCCTCGAACTCGTCGTCGGCGCGGTCCACCTCGTCGATCAGCAGCACCGGTGGCGGCCCCTCGCCGTGGTCGATCGCGGAAAGGATGGCGCGGCGGGTGAGAAAGCGCTCCGAATAGACCTGGTCCTCGGCGCCGGCACCGTCGTTCGCGCGCAGATGAAGCAGCTGGCGGGCGTAGTCCCACTCGTAGACGGCTTGCGCCACGTCTATGCCCTCGTAGCACTGCAAGCGCAGAAGCGGGGCTCCGGTCCAGGAGGCTAGAACCTTGGCGACCTCGGTCTTTCCGACGCCCGCTTCACCCTCGAGTAGCAGCGGACGGCGCAGGGCCATGGCCAAGAAGACCGCGGTGGCGAGCCCCTCGTCGGCCAGGTATCCCTCGGTGGCGAGGCCGGCCGCGACGGACTCGACCGTCAGCTCCCGAGCGGGCTCCGTCGTCACTCGGCCAGAGTACCGGCACCAATCGGTTCCGATCTTCGTCGTAGCGACCACCACTGGATGACCCGCGTGATCGTCGTCGGCTCGTCTAGCGCCAAGCCCTGTGCAGCCGCCCATTCCCTCACCTCGGCACAGACAGCCAACATCTGGGGCCGGTCGTAGGGCCAGGTCCAGGAGTAGACCTGGCTCTCCCAGTCGGCGAGGTCCCGGCGCAGGGTCCTCGACTCGGTCATCGTCACAGCCGGTAGTTGGCGCGCGACGACTCGATCGCCAAGATGAGCGGCGAGCGCCTCGATGCTCGCCAACCCCGGCCTGACCCGCTCGACGCCGTGCGCCGCCATGACTTCCATCGCGCCCCGGTCCCACGGGGCCTCGGCGTGACCACCGAGATCCACGAGCAGGACGCCTCGCGGGCGCAGGACCCGAAAAGCCTCGTCCACGACGCGGGGCCAGTCCGCAATCAGGTGCAGGACGTGGCAGGCGAACACCGCGTCGCTCACGTCGTTGGGCAGCGGCATCGCGCGGGCGTCGGCTACGAGGACGGGGATCGGCGGGCGTCGGCTCCGCTTGGCCGCCAGCTTGCGCAGCATTTGCGCCGACAAGTCGACCGCCAAGGTCTCGACGCCCGCTTCGTGGAGGGGCAACGCGATCCGCCCGGTGCCGGAGCCGATCTCGACGCAGCGTTGCGCGCGGTTGACCTCAGCGGCGAGCATCGACACGACCTGATCGAGGGCCTCGGCTGGCAGCGCGCGGGTGGCGTCGTAGTAGTCGCTCGCGCGGTCGAACGAGATGTTCTCCATGCGCCGGAATGCTACGAGTCTGTCGGGGGAGCCCGTCAGCTGGTGGCGGGCGGCCGGCGACAGGACACGACCATCGCCAACGACGCCGCCGTGAGCACCGCCCAGGCCAGCCGGGCGCCGTGGTGGGGGCCGCCGATGCCTCCTAGGTGGAGGCAGAGGGTCACGAGCGCGACACCCATCGCAGTGCCCAGACCACGGGCCATGTTGATCAGGCCTCCGCCGGTGCCCGAGCCAGCCGGGGGGATGCACCGCATGATCATGGCGTTGTTCGCCGGTATGGCGACGCCGAGCCCGAGGCCCATCACGGCCAGCACGGCCACGATCCAACCCGGTCTAAGAGGTGCGATGACCGCCGCCGCGAGAGCAGCGCAGGACAGCGCCGAGCCAGCTGTGAAGCGAGCCAGATCGCTCCACGCCGGCGGCCGCCACCCGTTGACGCTGAGCGCGCCAAGTGCGAACCCCGCAGGTAGGGCGGTGGCCACAAGCCCTGCATGCAACGCCGTGAACCCCTCGGCGCTGAGCACTACCGGCACCAGCACCAATGGCCCGAACAGCACCAGATAGGCCCCAAGCGCACCGAGCAGCCCGAGGCCTACACCGGGGCTGAGCAGCAGGACCAGGTCGAGCAACGGGTTTTGGACGCGTCGCTGATTGCTGACGAAGACGGCACCTAGGACGACCGCGGACCCGAGGAGCACGGCGACCTCCCACGGGCGAAACCCGAGCCCCGCTGCCGTCGACAGCCCGAGCAGCAACGCCGCTGTGGTCGCTGCGAAAAGGATGAATCCCGCTGCCCCAACACCCCCGCTGAGCGCCAGTTGCCGGGTCCGGGGGAGTAGGAAGAACCCGAGAGCCAACGCCACCACCCCGACCGGGAGATTGACCAAGAACACCCAGCGCCATCCGAGCGTCGACACCACCACGCCGCCGACGGTCGGCCCGATGGCCAACCCCACCGACTGCGCCGCCGCCTGGATTCCGAGCGCCGAGCGGAGCCGGTTGGCCGGCGAGCTCGTGGCGACCAGCGCAATGCTGTTGGCCTGCAGCATCGCCGCGCCCACGGCCTGGAGCGCCCGCGCGCAGATCAGCGTCCACAACCCACCTGACAGCGCGCAGCCGAGCGATCCGAGTGAGAAGACCAGGAAGCAGTAGAGGCACATTAGCTTCCGGCCGT
>JBPCRR010000286.1:0-8109 GCA_050996645.1 Acidimicrobiales bacterium
CCTCGAGGGCGCGCAGAGTGTCGACGTCGAGGTCGTTGGTCGGCTCGTCGAGCAGCAGCAGGTTTCCACCTGAGCGCAAGACCTTGGCGAGCTGGACGCGGTTGCGTTCACCACCGGAGAGCTCACCGACCTTCTTTTGTTGGTCGCTCCCCTTGAACCCGAAGCTCGCCACATAGGCGCGACCGTGCAGCTCGCGGTTGCCGATGACGAGGCGGTCCTGGCCGCCGGTGACCTCGTCGAAAACCGTGTTGCGCGCCTGGAGGTTGTCGCGCGACTGGTCCACGTAGGCCAGCTGCACGGTGGTGCCGACCCGCAGGTCGCCGGCGTCGGGCGCCTCGTCGCCCACGATCATCCTGAAAAGCGTCGTCTTCCCGGCCCCGTTGGGACCTATGACACCAACGATCCCTCCCGGCGGCAGGATGAACGAAAGGTGGTCGATGAGCAGGCGGTCACCGAATCCTTTCACCAGCTCCTCGGCTTCGACCACGAGGTCCCCGAGGCGCGGCCCGGGCGGGATCGTGATCTCGAGCTTGTCGGGGCGGCGCTCGGCGGCCTCGGCGTCGGCAACGAGCTGGTTGTAGGCGGTGATGCGGGCCTTTCCCTTGCTCTGGCGGGCGCGCGGCGACAGGCGGATCCATTCGAGTTCCCGCGCGAGGGTCTGCTGGCGCTTGTGGTCGGCCTTCTCCTCGCCGGCGAGGCGGGCCTGCTTCTGCTCCAGCCACGACGAATAGTTGCCCTGCCAAGGGATGCCGGCGCCGCGGTCGAGCTCGAGGATCCACCCGGCGACGTTGTCGAGGAAGTACCGGTCGTGGGTGATCGCCACCACGGTGCCGGGGTAATCCTGCAGGGTGCGCTCCAACCAGGCCACCGATTCGGCGTCGCGGTGGTTGGTGGGTTCGTCGAGCAATAGCAGGTCGGGTTGTGAAAGGAGGAGCCTGCAGAGCGCTACCCGTCGGCGCTCTCCACCCGACAGCGTCGGCACGGCTGCGTCCCCCGGTGGCAGCCGGAGAGCATCCATCGCTATGTCGAGGGTGCGCTCGAGGTCCCAAGCGCCGGCTGCGTCGATCTTGTCCTGAAGCGCCGACTGCTCCGCCAGGAGCTTGTCGAAGTCCGCGTCGGGGTCGCCCATGGCGGCGCACACCTCGTTGAAGCGGTCGAGCAGAGCCTTGGTCTCTCCCATCCCGCCTGCGACGTTGCCGGCGACGTCGGTGGTCTCGTCGAGCTGGGGCTCTTGGGCGCGGTAGCCGACGCTGAAACCGGGGGTCAGGCGCGCCTCGCCGGTGAAGCCGTCGTCGAGGCCCGCCATGATCCGTAGCAGGGAAGACTTGCCCGAGCCGTTGGCGCCGATCACGCCGATCTTGGCGCCCGGGTAGAACGAGAGGTTGATGCCTTTGAGGACCTCGCGGTCGGGCGGGTAGAACCGGCGAAGGTCGCGCATGGTGAAGATGTACTGGGCAGGCATGGGGATCAAGTGTGGCAGCCGGCGGCCGTGTCGCCGGGCCAGGCGGCCGGGCATAGTGTGAGCGCTGGAATGCCTGACCAAATCGCACCCTCGGAAGCTCGGTCGCCAGACACCTTCGGCCCCAACGCCTGGCTGGTCGACGACATGTACGAGCAGTACCGCGCCGACCCGGAGTCGGTGAGCGGGAGCTGGCGTGAGTTCTTCCAGGGCTACCGCCCCGGCGGTGCCAACCTCGTCCGCCCGGCGCCGGCCGAGCCGGCAACGGAGCCGGGGGCGGTTGCGAGTCCATCGGCTCCCTCGACTGCTTCGCCGGCCAAGCCGAAGCCGACCGATGCGGCTCCCGCGCCCGCTGCCGGGCCCGACGCCGGCGACAAGTCGTCCACGGCGCCGGCCGGCAAGCCCTTGCGCGGCGCCGCTGCGCGAGTCGTCTCCAACATGCAGGCCAGCCTCGGCGTCCCGACCGCCACCAGCTTCCGGGTGGTCCCGGCGCGCCTGCTGGAGGTCAACCGCAAGATCCTCAACAACCAGCTGAGCCGCACCGGCGTGGCGGGCAAGGTGAGCTTCACCCACCTGATCGGCTACGCGGTGGTCCAGGCACTCGCGTCGGTCCCGGTGATGAACACCTCGTTCATCCCCGCCGACCCCGACGACCCCAAAGGAGCGCCCTCCGCGCTGCGCCACGACCGCGTGGGCTTCGGGCTGGCGGTCGACACCGAGAAGTCCGATGGCACGCACTCGCTCCTGGTCCCGGTGATCCGCGACGCGGACACGCTCGACTTCAGGGGGTTCTGGGCGGCCTACGAGGAGCTGATCCGCAAGGTCAAGACCAACAAGATCACCGCCGACGACTTCGCCGGTGCGACCGTGACGCTGACCAACCCGGGCACGATCGGAACCGTCCAGTCGGTGCCGCGGCTGATGCCCGGCCAGGGCGTCATCGTCGGGGTGGGCGCCATCGACTATCCGGCGGAGTGGCAGGCGGCCGACCCGCGCACCCTCGCCGAGCTGGGTGTCTCCAAGGTCGTCACCATCACCTCCACTTATGACCATCGCGTGATCCAAGGCGCCGAGTCGGGTTTGTTCCTGCGCCGGGTCCACGAACTATTGATCGGGGGCGACCACTTCTACCAGCGGGTCTTCCGGGCGATGGGGGTGCCCTACGAACCGGTGCAGTTCCACCGCGACGACAACGACCTGCTCGACCGCAACTCCCACATCCAAAAGCAGATCGAGGTCGACACCCTCATCAACATGTACCGGGTCCGGGGCCACCTGATCGCCCACCTGGACCCGTTGGACTGGAAAGAGCCCCACATGCACGCCGAGCTCGACCCGGCGACCTACGGGTTGAGCGTGTGGGACCTCGAGCGCGAGTTCGCCACCAACGGTCTCGCCGGCAAGGACCGCATGAAGCTCGCGGACATCCTGGGGATCCTCCGCGATGCGTATTGCCGCACGGTCGGGGTCGAGTACATGCACATCCAGGACCCCGACCAGAAGAGGTGGATCCAACACCACGTCGAAGGAGTCTCCTCGCAGATGTCGCCCGAGGACCACCGCTGGATCCTCGGGCGCCTCAACGCCGCGGAGGCGCTCGAGCAGTTCCTCAACACCAAGTACATCGGCCAGAAGCGCTTCGGCCTCGAAGGCGGCGAGTCGGCGATACCGCTGATCGACGCGGTCGTCGACAACGCCGCGGCGGCCGGGCAGGCGCAGGCGGTCCTAGGCATGGCCCACCGCGGCCGGCTCAACGTGCTCATAAACATCGTGGGCAAGGCCTACGGCGAGCTGTTCGAAGAGTTCGAGGGCAACATCAGTCCGGACACCGTGCAGGGGTCTGGCGACGTCAAGTACCACAAGGGCTTCCGGGGCAAGTTCACCGGGCGCTCCGGCCAGACCATCGACATCACGCTGGCCTCCAACCCCTCCCATCTCGAAGCCGTCGACCCTGTTGTGGAGGGCATGGCGAGGGCGCTGCAGGACCAACTGGCCCCCGAGAGCGGAACCGACCACCCGGTGCTGCCGCCGCTGATCCACGGCGACGCCGCTTTTGCCGGCCAGGGGGTCGTGGCCGAGACGCTCAACA
This sequence comes from Acidimicrobiales bacterium, assembly GCA_050996645.1. GTDB lineage: Bacteria > Actinomycetota > Acidimicrobiia > Acidimicrobiales > Palsa-688 > JBPCRR01. Next base: position 3,549 of record JBPCRR010000286.1, read on the forward strand.
TGTCGGCGCTGCCGGGCTACGAGACCGGCGGCACAGTGCACCTGGTCATCAACAACCAGCTCGGTTTCACCACCAACCCCGAGTCGGCCCGCTCGTCGATATATGCAACCGACGTGGCCAAGATGGTCCAGGCGCCCATCTTCCACGTCAACGGCGACGACCCGGAGGCCTGCGTGCGGGTTGGCCGCCTGGCGTTCGGCTTCAGGCAGGCGTTCCACAAAGACGTGGTCATAGACATGGTCTGCTACCGCCGATACGGCCACAACGAGCAGGACGACCCCAGCCTCACCCAGCCTTTGCTCTACCAGCTCATCCGTGAGCACAGGAGCGTCCGGAAGCTCTACACCGAGACCCTGGTCCGGCGCGGCGACATCACCTTGGAGGAGGCGGAGGAGGCCCTCAAGGACTTCGCGGGGCGCCTGCAGGCAGCGCTTGACGAGACGCGGGCGGCTGCGCCTGCCAAGCCCACGGAGCTGCCCAAGCCGGCACCGCCGGCTCCGGTGCTGCCTCCGATACCGACGGGCGCGCCGGCCGAGATGCTCGCGCGGGTGGTGACAGCGCTTCACACGGTCCCCGACGGCTTCAACGTCCACCCGAAGCTGGTCAAGGTCTTCGACAACCGGGAGAAGTTGTGGCGCTCCGGAGAGGCCGACTGGGCACTCGGGGAGGCCCTCGCGTACGGGACCCTGCTGCTCGAGGGCCACGACGTGCGGGTGAGCGGCCAGGACACCCGGCGGGGCACCTTCGGGCACCGCAACGCCGCGTTGGTGGACCACCGAAACGGCCAGGAGTATCTCCCACTACAGCACCTCGCCGACAACGGCGCCGACGAAGCTGGTGACGGGGTGCGCCCGGGGCGCTTCGACATCTACGACTCGCTGCTGTCGGAGTACGCGGCGCTCGGCTTCGAGTACGGGTACTCGCTGGTGCAGCGCGACAGCCTGGTGGCGTGGGAGGCGCAGTTCGGCGACTTCGTCAACGGGGCGCAGATAGTCATCGACCAGTTCCTCGCCGCCGCCGAGATCAAGTGGGCTCAGACGTCGGAGCTGGTGCTGTTGCTGCCTCACGGCTACGAGGGACAGGGCGCGGAGCATTCCTCGGCTCGGGTGGAGCGGTTCTTGGACCTCTGCGCAGAGGACAACATGCAGGTCGCCAACGTGACCACCGCATCCCAGCTGTTTCACCTGCTGCGCCGCCAGGTCCATCGCGCCAACCGCAAGCCCTTGGTGCTCTTCACCCCCAAGCGCTATCTGCGGGGGAAGGAGGCCTACTCGCCGGCGGCGGAGTTCACCCGGGGCAGCTTCAGAGAGGTACTCGATGACGCGGCGATCGCCGAGCACGACTCGGTCCGCAAGGTGGTGCTGGCCACCGGCAAGGTGGCGCTCGATGCCCTGGTGGCCAGGGACAAGGCGGCTGCCGAGGGTACCGGCTCGATCGACGTGGCGGTGGTGAGGGTCGAGCAGCTCTACCCCTGGCCCGAAGAGCAGCTCGCTGCTGCGCTCGCCGGCTACGAGCACGCGACCGAGGTGGTTTGGCTCCAAGAGGAGCCCGAGAACATGGGGGCGGCGAGCTTCGTGCGCGACAGGCTCCAGCGCCTCGTCGGTGGGGACTTCGAGCTGTCGCGGATCTCCCGGGTGGCGTCGGGGTCGCCGGCGACCGGCAGCCACGCGCTCCACGAGCTGGAGCAGGCGGACCTGCTCGCGCGCGCCCTGCGGTAGCTTGGATTCCCGGGAGTTATCGGAGGGAGGTCTCGTGACCGAGCAAGCCACAGGAGCGCAGATCGAATCGGCGGTGGCCGGAAGGCAGCTCCAGATGCCGCTGCCGCCGACGTTCGAGTCGGTCGAGGAGGAGCGCATGCACCGCAAGGTGAGGCTTGCGGCGGCGTTCCGGGCCTTCTCCAAGGCGGGCCTCGACGAGGGGGTGGCCGGACACGTGACGGTGCGCGACCCCGAGCGCCCCGAGACGTTCTGGGTCAACCCCTTCGGCATGCACTTCAGCCTGATCAAGCAGAGCGACTTGGTGAGGGTTGACGAAGCCGGCGAGGTGGTCGAAGGCGACCGCGCGGTCAACGCCGCGGCGGTGGCCATCCACTGCGCGGTCCACGCCGCCCGGCCCGACGTCCTCGCCGCGGCCCACGCCCACGGCCCTTACGGCAAGACCTTGTCGGCGCTCGAGATGACCCTCGAGCCGCTGACCCAGGACGCCTGCGCCTTCTACCACGACATCGGCGTCCACGACACCTACACCGGGGTGGTGCTCGACCCCGAGGAGGGCAAGAAGATCGGACATTCCCTGGGGGAGCACAAAGCGGTGATCCTGCGGAACCACGGGATGCTCACGGTGGGCCAATCGGTGGACAGCGCAGCTTGGTGGTTCCTCACCCTGGAGCGCTCCGCCCAGTCCCAGCTGATGGCCTATGCCGCCGGCACCCCCCGCCAGATCGGCCACGAGGAGGCCCTCCACACCCGCGGCCAGGTGGGCTTCGAGCTGGCGGGCTGGTTCCAGTTCCAGCCCATCTGGGACCGCATCAGCCGGGACAACCCGGATATCTTCGACTGATTCTCTTGTCAGGCGCGCCGTCAGGGGCGGGAGCGCAGCGCGAAGCCGACGATCGCCTCCAGCTCGTCCAGCGCCGTCGCAGGGTCAGTGACCTTGATGGTGCGCATGCCCATCGCTCGTGCCGGCTTCAGGTTGACGCCGAGGTCGTCGAGGAACACGGCCTCTGACGGGTGCACCTCGAGGCGCTCGCAGGCCATTTCGTAGAAGCGGGGGTCGGGTTTGCGGCAGCCGGCCCGGGACGACTCGAGGACCACGTCGAAGTGCTCGAGGATCGAGCCGTGGTCCGCCGGGCCGTCGTCCATGACGAAGTTGTTGGTGAGAAGGCCGGTCTTCAACCGCTCGCGGCAACGCCGGACCGCATCGACCATCTCAGGGCGGACCTCGCCCCGAAGCGCCGCCAGGACCGCGGGCGCCTCGAGGCAGCCACCGCTGTCGGCGGCTTCGGCCTCGAATCGCCGGGCGAACGTGTCGATGTCGACCTCGCCGCGCTCGAGCGCGGCCCAGGCGTTGGCGTCAGGGTTGGTGGAGTTGAGCCGGCGGATGAAGCCTGCAGGCAGGCCGTGCCCGGCCTCGTAGCGCGCGAAGGACTCGAAGGGGCTGGTGGTGAGCACCCCCCCGAAGTCCCACAACACCGCTCTCAACGCCGCGTCGCCTGTTCTGGCGCTCACCCGAGGAACGCAGTGGCGGCGCCGTGCCACATGGCCGTCGACAGGCGAAGTGATTCGAGGTCCACCCGCTCGTTGTCGGCGTGGAACATGGCGAAGTAGCGCTCTGCTGGCATCTGGGGGCTGAACAGCCCGTAGCCGTAGGCGGTGGCGCCGATGCGGCGGAAGAACCTGGCATCGGTTGCACCGGGGGTCATCGCAGGGATGAGGGCGCTGTCAGCAACGAGGCCGGCGCTCACCCGTTGGAGGACCTCCCACAGCGGCGTGTCGATGGCCGACGACGAGGATGCGTCATGGGTGATGACCTCGATCTCCACCTTTGGCGCGAGGTCCCCGAGGGCCTCGGCGAGCATCGCCTCCACGTCGGTTTGGCTCTGGTCGGGGAGGGTCCGGATGTCGACCTCCAGGCTCGCCCGATCGGGTATGACGTTGGTCTTGACGCCGCTGTGCAAAACGGTGGGCGCGAAGGTGGTATGGGTGCAGGCGTGCACCTGGCGGGCCAACCCGGCGGGGAGGGCATCGACGACTCCCTCGACGGCGTTCGGGTCGCGGAGCGCGGCGGCGACCTCCTCGGGGAACCCGGCTCCGTCGACGAAGCGGCTCCAGGACTCGTGGATCCTCGCGGCTGGCTGGTACTCGGCCAAGCGGCGCACGACCTCGGCGCCAGTTACGAGGGCGTTGTCGGTTCGCAGGGGCTGCGAGCCGTGCCCGGCGATGCCCCTGATCGTGAGGCGAACCCAGTGGCAGCCCTTCTCGGCGGTCACGACGGGCAGCCGGGTCCCGTCTGGAGTCTGTCTCGGCAGCCCCCCCGATTCAGTAAGCACGTAGTCGGCGCCGATTGCGTCTCGCTTGTGCTCGGTCAGCCATCCTGCTCCCCACTGCCCCAGGGCTTCCTCGTCGGCCACGGCCAGGTAGATCAGCGTGCCCTTCGGGCGCCATCCACTCTTGGCGAGGTCCCGAGTAGCGACGGCCATCGAGGCGGTCAGGTTGAGCATGTCTATGGCGCCACGGCCCCACACCTCGCCGTCGATGACCTCCGCTCCGAAAGGGTCGTGCTGCCAACCCTCGGGGTTGACCGGCACGACGTCGGTGTGGCCCATCAGCATCAGGCTGGGAGCATCGGCGTCGGAGCCCTCGATTCGCCCGACGAGTGAGGTGCGTCCCTCTTCCGGTTGGTAGGTCTCGATCGCCAGCCCCGACCCGTCGAAGTAGTCCTGCAATAGCCGGGCGGAGCGGTCCTCGCCCCCGGAGGACGCGGTCCCGTCGTTGACGCAGGCATTGCGGATGAGCTGCTGGAGCAGCTCCGTGACTTCGCCTGTGGGGTCGCGGTCCACGCT